>DVJQ01000049.1 GCA_018716625.1 Candidatus Galligastranaerophilus intestinavium
TAAAAGTCTGCCTTATCTTTGTCATTCATTTTTTGTGCAATATTTTTTGCCTGTTTTTTGTAATTTATCTCATCAGGCGCAATTTCAATTGCTTCTTTGATATAGAGCATAGCATCTTCAAGGCTTCCCAATGTTTCATATGCACGTGCCATTTGCGCATAGTATTTTGCGGGCATAGGATTAAGAGTCAGTGCTATTTTAAAGTTTTCAACAGCTTCCTGTGCTTGACAAGTATCGTTTTGTACCAGACCTAAAAAGTAGTAACCCTCTGCATTATTTTTGTCAAGTTCTACCAATATTTTAAGATTGTCAATTGCTCCTTGGTAGTTTTTCAGCCTGTAGTATATTCTTGCAAACGAATTGTACGTACTTGGGCATTTGGGAGTAGTTTTTTCAAGTTCTTTTGTAAGTTCCAGCGCTTTATCATATTGTTTGTCGTCAATTAGTGTGTTGATTAACTCAAGCGTATAAAAAACCGAATCGGGATAATTTTCAAGCGCTTTTTCGAATAGTTCGCGAGCATTTTTATATGACTTTAGCTGTTTATATATTTTGCCCAAAGAGTCTATAAGTATAGGGTTTTTTTGTTCTTCCGGATTATTTTTATAGTAATTTTCAAGAATCTCTTTTGCTTTGATGTAGTTATTGGTATCTAAATTTAAAGTATTTTTTAAAATTTGGGCATTTGGGTACATTTTTGAATCTTTGTCTATCAAGTCTAAATACAAAAGTGCATCTTTTGTATTTTCTTGTTTTGACAAAATCCAAGCAATTAAAAAGTAATGTTCGTCAAGCTTTAGAGAATATTCATCTTTTAGTTTTAAAATTCCTATTGAGTTTTTAATTGCAATCTGTGCTTCATCCAACCAGTTTATGTCAATATAGGCCTTTGCAAGTTCAAAAAAACATTCGTCATTTGTTTTATCGAGTTTTAAACATTCTAAATAATTGTTTATTGCCTCAAAAAAGTTTCCGTTTATGTGTTCTATAAGCCCTGTGTAAAAGTATGCAAGCGGGTTTACTTCAAGATTTGTAACATGTTTAAAATACTCTTTTGCTTCTTGATATTTTTCTTTATTGAAATATTCAAGTCCAAGTTCAAAGTAAGCAGGGGCATATGTGTTATCAGTGCTTACAGCTTTATTTAAAAACTCAATTTTCGGGTAAAGTTCGGTTTTTGACATAATGTATAAAATCTGTGCATTGTTCTTTAGTTTATCGTCAAATGTTTCATATAATTCGCGCATTTTATCCAATCTGTTTAATTTGTATAAAATCTCAAGATGGTTTATGTAATATTGTGCGTCACTCGTTGTTTCAAGCAGTCTTTTAGAAACTTCCAAGGCTTTTTCATATTTTTCCAAACTAAAATATATTTTTAACATCTCATTTAGAGAGTGAGTATGATTTTTGTCTGCTTCAAGTACTTTTTCATATTCCTCAAGCGCTCTGTCATAATTTTTAAGATAAGCATATAAATCGGCAATTTGCGAAATTATTTCAACATTTGCACTGCCGCCTTCTGCTTCAAGTGCTTTGTATAACATCTCAATTGCTTCTTTGTACAGTTTTGAGTTTTTTAATTCAAATGATTTTTTTATAAAATCCAGTGAGTTTTCTTTGTTTTTATCCATACTGCTATTATATTTTTTTATTAAGTCATTTGCAACAAATTTACTTTATAACTAAAATAAAAATATGATTAACGGTAAAAAAGTTGTTGTTATAATGCCTGCATATAATGCAGAAAAGACCCTTAAAAAAACATTTGACGAGATTTGCAAAAACGTAGTAGACTCTGTGATTTTAGTGGATGATAAATCTTGTGATTCAACGATTGAAGTTGCAAAAAAGCTTGGGATTACAACAATTGTCCATAAAAATAACCTTGGCTATGGTGCAAATCAAAAATCTTGCTACACTGCAGCACTAAAAGAAAATGCTGATATTGTCGTAATGCTTCACCCTGATTATCAGTATACCCCAAAGCTTATTCCGGCTATGGCTTCTATGATTGCATATGGCGAGTATGACGCGGTTATTGCTTCAAGAATGTTAACAGGCTCTGCCCTAAAAGGCGGTATGCCTTTGTATAAGTACATTTCAAATAAATTTTTAACACTTTTTCAAAACATATTTACAGGCAAAAGTCTTTCAGAGTATCATAGCGGATTTCGCGCTTTTAGTTCGGAAATATTAAAAACCCTGCCCTTGGCTCAATGTGACGATGATTTTGTTTTTGATAATCAAATGCTTGCACTTGTTTTTTATTACGGTTTTAATATTGGTGAAATATCTTGTCCGACAAAGTATTTCCCTGATGCAAGTTCAATAAATTTAAAACGCTCAATTAAATACGGCTTAGGGGTTTTGGGGGTGAGTATTGAGTATTTTCTCGCCAATTTAGGAATTCATAAGTCAAAAATTTTTAGAAATGACGCTAAAAAGTTGGATTTGAATGCAAAACTGGAGTATTTTAAAGGTTAAACAGTTGTAGACAAGCTTGGCGCAATTATTATAAATTGTCTTACAAGTTCTTTATCCCACTGAACACCTGCACCGAGTTTTAAAATTTCGCAAGCTTTTTCAACGCTCAGCCCTTTTCTGTAAGGTCTGTCCGATACCAGTGCATGGTAGGCGTCTGCAATAGATACTATTCTTGCGTTAAGCGGAATTTCTTCACCCTTTAAGCCGCATGGGTAGCCTGTTCCGTCCCAGTGCTCATGGTGATATTTAACCATAGGTATAAGATCTCGCAATGACTCGTTTGGTGCAAGGACCTTTTCAGCTCCAATTACAGGGTGTTGCTTCATTATTGCCCACTCGTCATCATCAAGCATTGCAGGTTTTCTCAGCACATTCTCAGGTATTCCAATTTTGCCTATATCATGCAATAGTGCGCCGAGTTTAATTCTCTCAACTTCAGCTTCAGGCAAATGTATTGCTCTTGCAAGAGCTTCCGAGTATCTTGAAACAAGGCTTGAGTGACCTTTTGTGTAGGGGTCTTTAGCATCTATTGTTCCTGCAAGAGATGTTACAACCTCAAGCATATGCTTGCTTGATAAAATTTGTTCATTGTGAAATTTGTGTATTAATTCTTCTTCAAAATCAACGCCTATTTGCGCGTGTTTTTTTGTTAAAACTTCTGCAAAACATTTTAGAGCTTCATCATCCCAGAAATTGTAATCTTCTGATGTTACAATAATGCAGCCGCCGCTTTCATAACATTTGCTTTTTGAAATATACATTGCTTGTTCTGCAAGTAATACAAGTTTTTCATGGTCCTTAGAAGTTTGCGGGTATGTTGCTATACCGCAGCTTAACTTTATAGGACCTACATCATCAATTAAAAGGCAAGACAGAGCATAAGATAAATATTCGGCTATATACTTTGCCTCATCAGTTGTTGTATTTGGCATAATAATGCCTATCTCATCTCCGCCATAGCGTCCTGCAAAGTCTGTGTTTCTTATATTTTGCTTGATTTTCTTTGCAACGGTTTTAATTATCTCGTCACCCTTTGCATGTCCGAATTCCCTGTTAATTCCCGAGATGTTAAGTACATCAAAAATACATACGGATAGAGCTGATTTTGACTTGTTACAACTTTCAATTTGTCTTATAAGTTCTTCTTGGAAACACTTATGGTTAGAAAGACCTGTTAAAGAGTCAATATCTGTATTTTTATCTACAAGTTCGGCAAGATTTCTGTTATGCACAAAAATTGCCATATAATTTGATAAAAATTGGTATAACTCCGAACAAGTATTTTGATGGTTGTCGCCCGCAATAAATACCCCCAAACATTCCCCAAAAGAAACCAGAGGAAAAATCATGCAGGGGGAGTTGTTCAGATAATTTGCTTTTAAAAATTTATTATCCTGACAACTTTGCACCGTTTTTGTCAAATAACACTTGATAAGTGGGTTTGAGTCGTCGTTTAGCATGATTTTTGTATTATAAATTGAGCCTATTTTATCTATAAGCTTTACATTTATGCAGTTTGAGCGTGCATTTAGCAAGCCTATTGCGCTAAAGTTTGACTGCATATTGGTTGTAAGTATGTTGTGTAAAACATAAAAAAGTTGTCCGAGATCAGTTTTTTGAGCAAAAGCTTCATTTATGATTTTTAAAGTTTGTTTGTAATTAATGCTTAAATTTTTTGCGTTTAATCCGGACGAATAGCCCCCATAGAGTCTGTTTGCACCTGTTCTACTGCCTTGTGGCGTGCCTTTTTGGTTGTATATGGGGTTTGAAAACAGTATTCCAAGCTTGGAATCTTCGATTTTTTTATTATTTTCGCCCGTTTGACTTGTACCATGGGGATTTTTATAGAAATTCACGTCAACCTTCCGAATAACAATTCTTCACTTTTCTTTTACAAATCGTAAACAGAAAAATAATTGCCTTTTTGTTAAGAATTATAACATAAAATTTTAAAAAATGAAGTGTATCATCTACTATTGTAAAGTTTTTGGGATAATTAGTAACATTTTGAAAGATGATTTTTCGCCGCTCAAAATTTTAATATTATTTTTAGGTAAATTTAAAATATCGCTTAAAAAGTCTATTATTTCTTTGTTTGCCCTGCCCTCAACAGCCGGTTTTGATATTCTGAGTTTTATTCTATCTCCCTCTGTTTCTATAGAATTTTTTTTGGCATTAGCGCTTATTTTAACTTGTATTTTTATGGGTTCTGTCGAGTTTTTAATAAGATTTATAAATTCGTTAACATCTTTTGGTGAGAGTGTCTTATTTACATCATTTGGCATATAGCAAAAAATTCCTCAAAGTTGTAAAATTCCTATGTATAATTATATATTAGAAAAAACTTATGTCCTATCTTGTAATTTTTGAAGAAGTAAAAGAGCTTTTAAAAAAGCAAAATCGTCCGGATGCTGATATTGCAGATATCGAGCGGGCATTTGAATTTGCAAGAAAATTGCATCAGGGACAATATAGAATCTCTGAGGAGCCTTACATTGTTCACCCTGTTGAGGTTGCAAAAATTTTGGTTGAATTGAAAGCTGATAAAAATAGTATTATTGCAGCCTTTTTGCATGATATTTTGGAAGATACTGATACCAAACCCGAAGAAATTGAGCAAAACTTTGGCTATGACGTGCTAAAACTTGTTCAGGGTGTTACAAAATTGGGTAAATATCAGTTTAAGTCCAAAGAGGAGCGTCAGGCGGAAAACTTCAGAAGAATGTTTATTGCTATGGCGCAAGATATTAGGATAATTTTCTTAAAGCTTGCAGACAGGTTGCATAATATGCGAACCTTGGGGTATATGGCGGCAAACAAGCAAAAACGAATTGCGCAAGAAACCCTTGATATATTTGCCCCGCTTGCAAACAGACTGGGTATCGGAAAAATTAAAGCCGAGCTTGAAGATTTGTCGCTCAGATACATAAATCCTGAAAAATATTATGAAATTGCAAAACTTGTAGCCCAAACAAAAAATGATAGAGATGCTGCAATATCATTACTTATTGATAACATAAGAGCGAGCTTGGATGAAAATAACATAAAAGCAAAGATTAACGGTAGAGCAAAGCATTACTACAGTATTTATAAAAAAATGGAGCGCTTGAATGTCAGCTTTGACCAACTTTATGATGTCAGTGCAATTCGTGTGATAGTTGATGATGAAAAAACCTGTTATGAGGTTTTAGGCATAATCCATTCTAAATTCAAGCCTATCCCGGGAAGGTTTAAAGACTATATCGCAATGCCAAAAGGCAATATGTACCGCTCTTTACACACTTCTGTCATAGGTTCAAAAAATAAGCCCGTTGAAATTCAAATAAGAACAAAAGAAATGCATGAGGTTGCAGAATACGGTGTTGCAGCGCATTGGCGGTACAAAGAATCTGGGTCTGTAAAATCCGATAACAAATACGATGTTCAATTTTCTTGGATGAGAAAGATGATGGAAATTGACAAAGACTCATCTAATGCTAAGGACTTTGTCGAAAGTGTAAAATTGGATTTATTTTCAGATCAGGTGTTTGCATTTACTCCCGCAGGTGATGTTATAGATTTACCTGCAAACTCTACTCCTGTTGATTTTGCTTATCGTATACATACGGAGGTAGGGCACAGAACAGTTGGTGCACTTATTAACGGCAGGATTGCGCAGCTTGATACCAAACTTAAAAATGGTGATATAGTTGAAATTTTGACTTCAAAACAGTTTATGCCAAAAATTGACTGGCTTAATTTTGTTGTTACAAAAAGTGCAATTTCAAAAATACGTCTTTGGTTTAAAAAATATAATAGGGAAGAAAATATTGAAATAGGGCGTGCAAACCTTGAAATTTACATTACAAAGCCTGTGTTTGATGAGCTTTTAAAATCGGGCGAAATTGAGCGAACAGCTCATGAGATGAACTATAAAACCCAAGATGATTTATTTGCTGCAATAGGATATGGCGAAACTACCCTGCATAAGGTTGCAAATAAAATAAAAAAACCCTCAAGCGCTTTGCAGCCTGAAATTACAAGTATTCCTGAAAGAACTCAGCAGGATTCTCAAAAACGTAAAAAAGATTCGAAAAAGTACGATATAGTAGGACTTGAGGATATGCTGTGGAGTCTTGCCAAATGTTGTACGCCAATCCCCGGAGAGCCTATTGTCGGCGTTATTACCCGCTCAAAGGGCGTGAGTGTTCACAGACTTGATTGCAAATGTCTTTATGATGTTGAGCCTGAACGTATGATGGACATAAAATGGGCAGATACGGTATCAAAAGGTACATATGTTGCGCACATCAGGATTGAAACACAAGACAGGCCGGGGCTTTTAAAAGATGTGCTTTTAAAAATTGCAGACACAAATTTGTCCTATGCTAACAGCTATTCAAAAAACAAAAAATTTGGCATAATAGACTTGGGAATTGAGCTTGATAATATTGAAACTTTAAAAAAAGTAATTGCAAATATACAATCAATTCCTGATGTATACTCGGTAAGACGTTTGCAGCAAAAAGAGCAAAATTTTGGACAAAAGCCAAAAAAACATTCACACAAGCACAAGCAAAATCATCAGGATAAAAAACATGAAAGTATTTAAAACAATTAACCATAATCCTAATTTAGCTCTTGCGCTGGGTTATTTTGACGGTGTGCACTTGGCTCATCAAAAGCTTATTTCAAGTGTTGCAGACTTTGCTCAAAAAAATTCCAAAAAATCCGCAGTTGTTACTTTTGAAACAAACCCTGCAAACTATTTTGCAAAAGAAAAAATTTATAATATATGCTCAAACGAAGAAAGACTGGAGAGAATAGAGGCTCTTGGTGTCGATTTTGTATATATGCTTGATTTTGAAGAGTATATGCAATTTGAAGCGCTTGAGTATTTAGAAAATGTTCTTGTTAAGAATTTTGAACCTTGTTGTATTGCAGTCGGGTATAATCATAAATTCGGCAGAGGCAGGGAGGGTGATACAAAGCTTTTGTCAAAATATTCCGAGCGTTTTAACTATCATTTTATGGAACTTACTGTTCAGAAAATTCAAAGTTGTCTGATTAGCAGTTCAAATATTCGTCAAATGGTTACAAACGGGCATATCAGAAATGCAAATTTGCTTTTAGGGCATTCGTTTTCTCTTAAAAATAATGTTGTTAAGGGAAATATGATAGCTCGCACAATGGGTTTTCCGACAGCAAATATTTTTTGGCCAAATAACATTGTCCATCTTCCCCATGGTGTGTATTTCGGCTTTGTAATTGTTGATAAAACATATCCTGCGGTTATAAACTGGGGTAAACGACCGACTTTTGAGGGCGATGACGAAGAGGTTATTGAAGCCCACATTTTAAATTTTGACTCTAAAATATATGGTAAAATTATAAGGGTTCTTTTTGTAATGAAAATAAGAGATGAGATAAAATTTCCCAATATTGAGGCTCTCACTAAACAAATTCAAGAAGATGTTGAAACTGTCAGAAAACTTGCTCGGCTATCTTAAAATTACATTTATGAGTACAAAAAATACAACATAACAGTAAAATATGTAGGCTCCACATAACTTTGTAATGCTCATTAATTCTCCTTTTTTAAACTATATAGTTAAAATATTATTTAAAGATTTCATGTAAAGTGCCCAATAAGGCTATAATTTTTAAATGTTTACATAAGTTTACATTTATTGCATTTGTTTGTTTTAAGTGTTACAATTACACCCGCTCCTGTTATAGGAGAAATGTACCATCACAAAACTTTTGTAAAAAAAACTACACAAAATGGCTCAAAAGAGCAATTTTATTTTTCACGGTTTTTTAAATGGTAAAATCGTGTGGCAAGTAGAGGTTAAATGAAAGTACAAAACATCCATACTAACGCTTTTAGCAGTTCAAACAACAAAAGAGAAAATTTTAAGAAAAAAGATTATTTATCAGGACAAACAAGTTTTAGAGGTGTCGGTGCCCTTAGTACGGGTTCAAATGTGGTTTTATCAGGTCTTGTAAAGTTCTGGGAAGCAGTTGAGCGTGGCGGTCTTGCTGCAAGTTTTACAATTCAGGATATGCTTGGTACAAACATACCGAGAACTTGGGCTGCAAAAGACGTAGGTAAAGATATTACGGGCAAAAACAACTGGGGTGCTGTATTAGAAAATGGTCTGCGCGAGTTTTTAACCGGTCCCAGTATGTTTCTTGTCCCTGCCGGTGTTTTGGCTGTTTCCTCAAAATACGGCGGAAAGTCGCATGGTGTTCCTGTTCAGACAATCAAAGATTTTGGTGAAATAATTTCAAATTCAAATATTGATGTCACAAATAAAGAAGCATTTAAAAAGTCTTTCTATGAAAGTGTTTTGAAAAAAGCTTTCTATAATTTTGACGGTATTAACCAAGCTGATAATTTGCTTGATAAAGGCATTGATGTCAATGATTACATCAAGAGAATTTTGGATATGGAAAATGCCAAGAGTAAGGGTTTGTTTAAAAATATCAGAAACATTCCTGTGCCTGATTCGAAAGAAGATATTCTTGATGGCATTATAAATATGTTTGTTAAAAACAAAAAGGCAAACACATCGGGCTATCCTGATTTCTTAAATGCACTAATAAGTGACAGTAAATATGCTAAAAACTCTAAGAATTTAGAGGTTAGATTCAGCAGCTTAATTGAAAGAATGGGTAAGTATTCCGATGATTTCTTTGCAGCTTTTGAGCGCTCGGGCAAGGAAAATGTAGCTGACTTTGTTGAACAATTTACAAAAAACAGAATGGGCGGAAGATTTGCCACAAACATTGCAATGGGTGTGTTTACCGCGGCATTTATGTGGTTTATTCCAAAAATATATACTGTAAATAAGACAAACCCCGAAACTGACCCTGTAAGACAAAAGGCAGCGGAGCTAAAATCTGAATATTCTGACAAATCAGGTGATAATGTCAGCTTTAAAGGTGGCGGCATAAGTAAAGTTATGTCTGATTTAGGCTCCAAGGTTGACCCTTCGAATTTCAATAATTTTTCTAAAGCTGCAAGCAGCTTGGAGTGCAAAGGTATTGATATTGCACGACCAATGTTTTACACCCTTATCACCGGTTGCACCCTTGTACCAAGACTTATTCAGTCTGCAAAACGTGATATTGAAAGCTCAAAGAAAAACGGCGGCCCTGTTCAGTGGGATGAAACATCAAATATTTTAAGACGTGATATTACAACAATTCTGACAATACTTTTTGCCATGGAGGGTCTGGGTGTTGCAATGGCACTGTTCGGCTCTAAAAAAAGCGGCGTGGTATTAACAAGCGATATATTGAACAAGGGTGATAATATATTTAAAAAGTTCTGGAATGTTATTAACCCTGAAAGTAGTGTAAAGGTTCTCGGCAAAGCTGAAAACACTGCTCAAATGTCAAATTTTGCAAATATGGATCAGGTAATGAGGTTTTTTGAATACAACCAAGAAAAGAAAGGGAACTTGTATAAGTTGTTGCACTCTGGTTCCAAGTCTAATAAAGAAGGCAGTTTGTACTCGGTTGCAAAAAAGCTTTTTGGCGATGTGGTTGACGACACAAAAGTAAGTGTTGATGACTTGAGAAATAAACTTAACTCAGGTGAATGTGACAAGAAATATATTCAAGAATTTCTCGACATATTAAATGATGCAGATAAAAATCCCTTGTTGGGCTTTGCAAATAAAATAAATGCAATTTTCCAAACTATTTCTCTTGGAATTGTAACCGGATTCTTGGGTTTTGGTCTGCCAAAGATTAATGAAATAGTTATTAGAAATAAATATCTGAAGAAAGATTATGCGCTAAATCCAAAATACGCTGATCCAAATGTTCATATTCCGGATTATAGTATTTTGAAAAATTTGCAACCTTTTGAAAAACAAACTTATCAATATTTCTTAGGAAATAAACGCTAACCCCTTTGCATACGATGTGTGTAAATAAAAAAGCGGGACTTGTTTAATTGTCCCGCTTTTAAATTTTTTAAACTTCCTTTTTATTCTAAAATTTCTTCCAGTTGTGCTTTATCTGTGTATTTTTGATCAATTTGACCAGACTTAAATGCTGTTTGTGTGTCTATAAAGCGACCGACAATACCTGCAAGGACTATACCTGCGCCTGCAATAATTTTTGTCGATGTTGGCAAGCTTTTAATTCCGTCTGCTACATCTTTAAGAAATTCACCGGCTTTTGGTGCAAGTTCTTTGAATTTGTCGGAATTTTTTACAACATCAACAAGTTTATCTACTACATTGTTTACTGTTTTTGAATTCATTGCAACAAGTGTAGTTCCTGCTACTGCTGTACCTGCTGCTGCCGATTTTAAGCCGCCACCTACAGCATTTTTTGTTTGTTCAGTTGCATAATCAATTCTGTTTCCCAAGCTTCCTTTGCCAAGTGCCAAGTTTGTACCATATGCCATAGTTGATAATTTTACGTTCATAGTTTTCTCCTTTTTTTCTAATTCTAAATACTGATTCAAAACGTTTTGATGTATTTATAAAGGATTTTTGTTTTAATTTATTGCTTAATTAATAGAAATTAAATATCAAAAAAATTAAATATACAGAAATAACAATGCATTTAAGCTTCATAAAACTTAAAATAATTTTGTTTATATGGAAAAAATAATACTGAAATTAATATAATTACCGATATTACTTCGTTATAAATAAGTCAAAATAAATTTATACTAGTTCTTACGGTGTATTATGAAAGTAAAAAGACTATTAGGACGAAAAATTAAGCAATATAGAGTTTTAAAAGGTTTTACTCAGGAGGAGCTAGCTGAAAAACTCAACATCTCGCAGCGTACTTTGAGCGGTATTGAGTGCGGGACAAATTTTTTAAGCTCAAATACGCTTGAAAAAATATTGGAAGTTTTTGATATCTCGCTTGAGGAGATGTTTTATTTTAACTACTTAAAATCTAACAAAGAAATAGTAAATGAGTTAATAAATGACATCAAGGCTTATGCAGATGATACGCAAAAGCTGCAAACCATATACAAAGTGGTGAAAGCTATAATAAGAGATTAGTTATTTTACTACTTTTAAATTACCTTTTTTACAAGAATTATTTTCATACATTTCGCAAATTCTCCCCACAAGGGACTTTGTTGTGTCAGAGTGTGGTTTTTTTGCGATATATTTTTTGTAATATCTTATTGCGCGTGCAAATTTGTTCATTTTGTCAAAACAAATACCAAGACCTAAGTTTGCCCTATAGTATGCGGGATTTATTTTTAGTATTTGATAAAAAAGTACTGCAGCCTCATTGTACTCGCCTAATGTAATATGCAAACCTGCTTTGTGGTTGTATGCAGGTATATAGTTTGGATTTTCTTCTATTATTTTTTGATAGATACTGAGCGCCATATCCTCCTCGCCCAAAAGTTCATGCGATATTGCAAGCTGAATTTGCGCATTTGTATTTGAAGGATTTAATTTTATAGTTCTTATAAAATTTTTTCTTGCCTCTTGTGAGTTAGCATTTAAAAGGTGATTAAGCCCCATTTCATAGTATATTTCAGAATCAAACCTGCTAAGCACCCTTGCTTTTTTAAGATGGTTAATTGCTTTGTCGTAACATTTAATTTTTTTGTACGCCTTTGAAATTTCTTTGTATGTTTCAATGTCACTTTTAGTGAAAATCATGGACATAAGATATTCTTTTATGGCTTTTCTATAGTTTTTTTGATGCATAAATTTTCTTGCAAGCTTAAAATGCTCGCATTCTTTTGTATATACAGGCTGGAGGTATTTTTCCAGCTTTTGTTCATTATTTGTAAATTTTATCCCCATATTTTCCTCAATATATCCAGTTTATGATTTTTTTGATAAAAAAAGATTAATCTTTCGGTTTAATTTTATATATCAATAGGATTATTTTTGTTATAATTTAAAATATTTTTATCGAAGGGGGTAAAATTGGAAATTTTGAAATTTTTTGAAAGCATTAAATGGGTTGATGTTTTAAATATTATTTTTACGCTAATATTTTTTATATTTGCAACCAAGTTTGTAAAGACATTTATGTTACATGTTTTTGAGCGTGTAAAAAAGCGTGCAAAAGATATTGAAAGCGCAAAAAACTTTGACACGCTTTGCATTATCTCAATTCATGCAATAAACTTTATAATTTTTATCTTTGTGGCAATAAATATCCTAAATCATCTCGGTGTTGATGTTCGTCCCATTATCACCGCAGCAGGTGTTTTGGGTGTTGCGGTAGGTTTTGGTTCAAAGCGTTTTGTTGAAGATTTGTTATCAGGTCTTACCATACTTTTTGAAGGTCAATTGAGAGTTGGTGATGTTGTTGAAATTCAAGGGGTCACAGGCACTGTTGAAAAAATTACTCTCTCAATTATTGTTTTAAGAAGTATAGACGGCGCAGCGCACTTCATAAGAAACGGGCTCGTTGATATTATTACAAATTATACACGTGGTTTTTCTTATTCTCTTGTTGATATTTCGGTTGCCTATAAAGAAAATATTGCTCATGTTATGGAAGTTTTAAAGCAAATCGGTGAGGAACTTAGAAATGACGAGTGTTATGGAGATAAAATTCTTGGTGAAATTGAAGTTTTAGGGCTTGATAAATTTAACGACAGTTCAATTACAATTCTTACAAGGTTTAAGACTCTGCCAAGGCACCAGTGGGAAATAAAGAGGATTTTTAATCTTAGAATAAAAGAAAAATTTGACGAGTTAGGGATTGAAATACCATTTAACCAACTTGTCGTCACTCAAAATAAAGAATAAAAAACAGAGGGCTTATCAAAAGCCCTCTGTTGAATTTTACATAGACATTATGTGATTTGTAAGTGTCCTTATCAAAACGCCTGTTGCGCCCTTGTTTAATTCTCTGTATGGTTTATCTATAAAGGCTGTTCCTGCAATATCAAGGTGAACCCAGTTTTTGCTTTTTGTAAAGTTTTGAAGGAATCGTCCTGCAACACTTGCTCCTGCAAATCTTGAGCCTGTGTTTCTCATATCGGCAACATCACTTTTTAGCATATCTTGCATATCGTCAAATATTGGCAGTTCCCAGAGTGCTTCACCGCATTCCTTGCCTTTTTGAATTATTTTTTTGATTGTATCGGGGTTGTTGCCCATAATGCCTGTTATATTTTGCCCCAAGGCAACAATACAAGCTCCTGTAAGTGTTGCTATGTCAATAATTTCATCAGCCTCAAGTTCATCTGCATATGTAAGGACATCTGCCAAGGTCAGCCTGCCTTCTGCATCTGTGTTATCTACCTCAATTGTTTTTCCGTTTTTGGCTGTTATTATATCACCTTGTTTGTAGGATGTTCCGCTTGGCATATTTTCGCAAAGCGCACTTAGTGCGTGAACTTCAACATCGGGTTTTAGTGCGGCTATTGCCTGAATTATACCCAAAACTGTTGCGCAGCCTGACATATCGGTTTTCATAGTTAACATTGAATTTGCCGGTTTTATATCAAGCCCGCCCGAGTCAAATGTTATACCTTTGCCTATCAGAACAATTTTTTTCTTTGCTTTTTTTGTAGGTTTATATGCTAAGTGGATAAATTTTGGCTCATGTGCGCTTCCTTGTCCAACTGCAAGGAATGTGTTGAAGTTCATTTGTTGCAATTGTTTTTTATTGTAAACACTAAACTCTAAGCCAAGGTCTGTACCTAAGTTTTTTGCAATTTCTGAAATTGCCTCAGGCGTAGCATTTTGTGCAGGCTCGTTTATTAAATCTTTTGTAAAATCCATTGCAGAGCATATTATTTTTGCACAATTTACACCTGCTTTTGCAAGTTTTTCATCTTTTGTATTGTCTGTTGTAATTTTTACTTTTTTAATTTGTGAATTTGATTTTTTACTTTTATATTTGTCAAAATCGTATGTAGCTATCAATATGCCTTCAGAAATTGCCTGTGCGCACTTTTGTGTATCAAAGTTGCCGCTTTGTACTCCTAAAAGTTCAAAACAAACATTTTTTACATTTAGTGTTTTATCTAATTGTTTTATAACTTTAGCACTAAGTTCTACCAGTTTTGTGTTTGTAAACTCTTTCTTTTTACCAAGCCCAACGAGCATAATTTTATCGGAGGGTATTTTTAAGTATGTCGGTACAATCTCACTGTCTGCGAATTTACCCTTGAAGCCTTCTTTTTTAATAATATAGTCACTTATTAGACCCCCAAGCGATGAGTCCAATTTTTTTTGTGATTGCGTGAGGGTTTTATCATCTTCAAAAACCCCAATAACAAGAGCATTGCACAGTGCATTTGTTAACTCCTGATTTTTAACAGAAATATCCATTTCTTATCTCCTTTATGTATTCAAGCGCAATGTTTGACAGTAATGCGCCTTTCTCCTCTTTACTTTTTTTCTTTAATTTTTCAACTTCTTGTGGCTTTTCAACAATACCCCAGTTTGAATTTATCGGTTGAAAAGCTTTGTGATTGGCAAATGTAATGTACTCTAAAAGCGCCCCGAGCATGCATTTTGCTTCAAGTTCAAGCAGCTTTTCTCCTCTCAGGTGCCTTAACATATTAATGCCCGCAAAGAGTCCCGTTGCAATGCTTTCACTGTAACCTTCCACGCCTGTTATTTGCCCTGCAAAAAATAAATTCGGGTTAAATTTCGTTTGAAGTGTTTTATTTAAAATTTTTGGACTATTTATAAACGTATTTGCATGCATTACTCCATAGCGGACTATTTGTGCATTTTCAAGGGCAGGGATTGAGTTTATAAGTTTTTTTTGTTCTCCCCATTTTAAATTCGTTTGAAAACCGACCAAGTTGTACAAGTCAGCTTGTTTATCGTCTTGCCTTAGTTGAACGACTGCATAGAACTGGTAGTTTTTGTGGTGTTCTTCCCTTGTTCTTTTATCAAAAAGCCCTACGGGTTTCATAGGCCCAAAGCGTAAAGTGTCAAAGCCGCGAGAGGCTATAACTTCAATAGGCATACAGCCTTCAAAGTATTTTGCCTCAAAGCTTTTGAGAGGAATTTTTTCTGCCGTCGTTAATATGTTGTAAAAATTTTCGTACTCGTCCTTGTTTAAGGGGCAATTTATAAAATCCGCATTTCCCTTGTCCCAGCGACTTGCATAAAATGCCTTTTCAAAGTTTATTGTTTCTTTTTTGACTATTGGGGCAACTGCATCAAAAAAGTGAAAATTGTCCTCTCCGGTGAGTTTTTTTATTTCAGAACAAAGACTATCCGATGTTAGTGGCCCTGTTGCAACAATTGTAGGGGTTTTTGGCAATTGCGTTATTTCTTCCCTTATTATTTCAATATTGGGGTGATTTTCTATAATTTGCGTTATTTTTTTGCTAAATCCCCACCTGTCAATAGAGAGTGAATTGCCTGAGGGAACTCTGTTGTTGTATGCTTCTTCAATTAATTTTGAACCGAGTAGTCTTGCCTCCTCTTTTAATAACCCTGAAGCGCTTGTCACAGATTGTGCTCCAAGGCTGTTTGAACATACAAACTCTGCAAAATCAGAGCTTGTGTGCGCTCCTGTGGTTTTATTTGGGCGCATTTCGTAAAGTTTTACTTTTACGTTGTTATCGGCCAGATATATTGCAGCCTGAGAGCCTGCCAGACCGCCACCTATTACTATAGCGTTCAAAATTTCAGCTCCTCAAACGATGTTGTATCGCCGTAGCTTAACATATGAACAAATGCGTACAGCGGTTTTGGCGAAAAGGCTCTACTGCCCGCCTTTAAGAGTGCCCTGAGCGCTTCTCTAAAGTTTGAAACTTCAAGATTTGTAGCAGAAGATGTCATATTGTCAAAGTGGTTACAGACGGCGATTATTTGGGCGTATTCGCTAATCATTGTGGAAGAAATTCCATAAGGCCAGCCTGTGCCGTCCATTCTCTCGTGGTGCTGCAGAGCTACTCTTGCTATGTTTTCACTCAGCTTGAGTTCGGTTTTAATGAGTTTGTGACCTATTAAGGGGTGTTTTTTATATGCTGATTCTTCGTCTTTTGTCATTTTGGTCAAGTCGCTTGTTTCGCCTGTGAGTTTTACTTTTCCTATGTCGTGTAAAAGCGCACTCAGTGCTATTTCCATGATTTGAAGTTCGTTATATTCCAGTTTGTTGGCAAGAAATACACTAAAAATTGCAGTATTTAGCGGGTGAATGTTTTTGTGTTCTCCAAGCAGTTTTAATTCTGAGAAAAACTGCACATTCTTTCTTATTAGCTGAGAATCTTTTATTATTTTGTCTCTAATTTCAAGTATCATAGACTTTGCGCGCATAACATCGCTTTGGTTGAACATATCCATTGCATTTATGTAGCCTGACTTTAGTTCAATTTGAGTTTCAAAGTCTATTTTAGATTTTTTATTAAAAGGACCGTATTTTTTTATATTTTCTTGTGTGTCTATGTAATTTTCTTGGGAATTTTTTCTGTATGCCGTTTTTTGAGAATTGTCAATTTTTTGCGGATGACTTTCTTCTTTTTTAAAGAGAACTTCATGGTTTCTGACAAGCAAAATTTTTCCGGGTGTTAGAATTTCGCCGGCTTCAAGTATTTTTGTACCCTTTTCATCATATAAATCATAAGGGAGTATTTTTTGTGAAATTATTTCTTCACTGGATACAACTATCATTACTAAATTATAACTCTTTTTTACAAAATTACACACGTTATATGTATGATTATGGTAGAATTTTACTATGGAAGCACTTGTTAAATATAACTTGGATGAACTGGAAAAGTTCGTTGAGCAGCTGGGCGAGAAAAAATTTCGTGCAAGGCAGCTTTTTTCTTGGATTTACTCAAAATCAGCCTCTGACTTTGATAGTATGAGTGACATAAAAAAAGATTTTAGAGAAAAGTTAAAGAATATTGCAGTTGTTTTAGATACAAAAATAAAGAAGAAACAAGTTTCATCAGATGGTACAATAAAATATTTGATAGAATTCCACGATGGCACATGCGCAGAAACAGTTTTAATGCGCTTTGATAACCGCTCTAATTTAAGTGCTTGTGTAAGTTGTCAGGTTGGTTGTCAAATGGGTTGTGATTTTTGTGCAACGGCAAAGCGCGGATTTGTGCGAAATCTTGAACCTTATGAAATTATAAGTCAAATTTTGACAATTCAACAGGATACAGGTTTAAAAATTACAAATGTTGTTTTTATGGGACAGGGTGAGCCTTTGAATAATTACGAGAATGTTTATAAGGCTATTGAGAGAATAAATAATGATTTATCAATAGGTATAAGGAGAATTACCCTCTCTACATGCGGTATTGCACCAAAAATTAAAGAGCTGTGCAATTATGAGCTTATCCCGACTCTTGCAATTTCACTGCATTGTGCGGATAGTGAAACAAGAAAACAAATTATGCCTGTTGAGAAAAGATACAATCTTGAAACTTTAAAAGATTCACTAAAATATTATTGTGAAAAAACAGGTAAAAGAGTCACCTTGGAGTATATTTTAATAGGTTCGCTTACTGATACAAAAGAGATGGCGCAAAAACTTTGCGAATATATTAAGGATTTAAAGTGTAATATCAATTTAATTCCGTATAATCCGATAGGAACAGATAAGTATAAAAAGCCAAATAAAAAAGATATGATGATATTTAAGTATCTTTTAGAGTCGCAAGGGAAAAAGGTTACAATAAGACTTGAGCGCGGTGCGGATATTGATGCCGCATGCGGACAACTTGCAGGCAGAGTATAATTTAAAAGCGCCCCATTTGGGGCGCTTTATGTGCTTTATTATGGGATGAGGTTGTTTAGCTCAAGAATGATGAATACTGTTGTTGCAGTTTTGATATCATCTCATCCATATACTGAAATTGTTTTGTAAGTTGCGCTTCGTAGGAGTCAAGATTTTCATATGCTTTTGTAATCCTGTCTTCTTGTAGTGATATGAGCCTTGATACGGAATCGCTTTTTGTTACAAACATACCGCTTGTAGGATCCAGTGCGCTTTCAACTTTTGCGAGCATTTGGTCAAAAACTCCCTTATCATTGCCTGTGTAGCCGCCTGATATAAGGTTTTTAACAGATTGAGAGTCTTTTGCCCAAGCTTCATCAAAGGCTTCTTCATCAAATACTAGAGTTGTCGCGGAATTTGAAACATCAAGTCCGGCGTCCCCTGTGGATATACCTATTTGAGATAACATTCCAAAGGCGCCGTTTTCTCCGACTATTGTGTTTGTAAGGTTTCTAAGCTGATCTTTTATACCTCTTAAATTGACATCCATCTCAAGATAACCGTCTTGAGCTGTTGCGCTTGTAATTTGTTCAGTTACTTTGTTGTATGCGTCAACAAAAGTTTTCAGGGCATTTTTTACATCAGTAAGGTCGCTTTGTGCATTTAATGTTACCTCGCTTACTTTGTCTTCGCCGCTACCGTCAGTAACCTTTAGCGCATTTATTGTAAGTCCGTTTATGCCAGTAGTTTCACTTGTAACAGTGTTTGATGAAGACACAATTTTATTGCCGTTAACATTTAAAATTGCATTTTGACCCAGTGTTTGAGAGCCCTCTGCCAGTGCTCCGTCTTTTGTTAAGCCAAATACATCAAAGAAATTTGTACCTTCTGCTTCAAGGCTTATGTTAAATTCGCCCGTTTCGGTTGATGTAAATACAAGTTTATTTGTAAGTGTATCGTATTTTGCACTTACTTTTGCTTCTTCTGTTGAATTGATTTTATTTATCAAATCTTGCAGTGATGTTGATGAAGTTATTTCAAAATCTACACCGTTGATTGATATCGTGCCTTCGCTTACAAGCTCTGAAAGCCCGCTTGTTTCGCTTGTGAGCGGTTTATTTGTCAAAAATGAAGTTTGTACATACGCACTTTTAACACCTGTGTCTGTAGTTTCCGTTAACTTCATTATGCTTGCAAAATTTGAGGTATCGGAAAAAGCACCTACGGAAATTTTTTCTCCGTTAGTTGCAGATATTTCAAAAGTTCCGTCGTCGTTAATTTTTGCATCAACTTTTCCGCCTGCGGCATCGTTTATTTTGTTTGCTATATCGCCTAAAGTATCGTTTGTTTTGTCAATTTCAATTTCATACCTTTTATTGTCAACATAAAAGGAAAAAGTTCCGCCTTTAGACTGGTTGTTTCCGACTTCAGAGTATTTTGTGTCACTTGTTATGAGTTTTCCGGGGTTGATTGTACCTTGTGCAACAGTATTTGTTGCAAGCTGTTCAACAGATACTTTTATATCTCCTGTTGCAAGCCCGCTTGTGCTTGTGGCAGTCACATACTTATCCGCGCTTGAAGTTACGTTGGTTTTACCCCAGATGTCATTACTTGTGCCTGTCATAACATCAGTAAAAGTTTTAAGCGCACTTTGAAGTTCGCCAAAAGTTGTTTTTAGCGTGCTAAGGGCGCTGCTTTGGTTTTGCAGTTCTTTTAATTTTGTTTCAAGAGGCGTAACGCTTGAGGTTTGTTTAGCTGCAACAAGCTGCTCAATCCAAGATGAATAATCTAAACCGGAGCCGAGTCCGCTAAATTGTATACTCATATTTTGATTCCTTATCGATAAAAAATTCTAATAAATCCTTTTATATTCTAGTATATTCCACGATGGCAAAAATATAATCGTATAAAAATTGTAAATGTAACGTTTTGTTACTTTTGCGAGCAAACGCAGTAAGGTTCCGCATGTATCATTATATCACAATTTTTTAGCTTTTCTTTTATTTTTGTTTCTATCTTGTCACATATGTCATGAGCTTCTATAAGAGTCATTCCCGATGGTAGGTATATAATCATTTGTATCAACCTTTTTGAACCTGATTTAGAAGTTCTTATTTGTTTTGTACCTATTACCCCATGGGCTTTGAAATCATTTAGAACTTCATCGATTTTACTTTTATCTTCTTTTGGCAGTGCTCCGTCTAAAAGGTTGTTTGAACTTTGTTTGGTTAATTTTATTCCTGTTCTCAGTATTATTGATGCAACAAAAATTGCAATAATCGGGTCAAGTATATTAAGTCCCGTGATGTGTACCGCAATAAGACCGGCTATTATACCAAGTGAGGAATATATATCGGCTCTTAAGTGCTCTGCATCTGTCTTTAGGGCTATAGAGTCTGTCTTTATGGCTATGTTGTGCAAATATGAACTTACGAGCCAGTTAACAATAACGGATAAAAACATTATTGAAATACCGATTGTTGTATGTATTTCATTGTTTACCCCGTTTATAATTTTTTCGCACGCGGCAAATAAAATGTAAATTGCTGTCAAAATAATGAGTATAGCTTCTATAAATCCTGCTAAGTCTTCATATTTTCCATGTCCGAAGGGATGATCTTCATCTGCGGGTTTTGAGGATTTTGATACGGAAAAATAAGCAAGACAGGATGCGCTTAAATCTGCAAGCGAATGCAGGGCTTCAGACAGTACGCTAATGCTGCCTGAGAGTATACCTGCAATTGATTTTATGATAATCAGTACTATGTTTGAAACTACCGATACTGCTGCACTGAATTTTTTTTCTTTTGCCTGTGTATTAACCATATCTATTCCACGATGTCGATTGTTGATTGCTTATCGGGTATTGTTGCCATGTAGGCTTTTGTTATTTTTTTACTTTTTGAAACTTTTTGCAACTCCTTCTTTAGGTTTTCTTGCCTCTCTTTTAAAAGTTCAATATTCACCCTTTCAAATTCTTCTATTTTTTTTCTGAACTCAAGTCTTTTTGTTTCTTCTTCCTGTGTTGTTTTGAGTGTCTTTTCAAATCTTAAAATGCTTTTAAAAATTTCTCCTTTATTCCTTAAAATGTCATCTAAGTCCTCAATTTTTCCGTTTTCAATTATTTCTCTTATTTGGCAACACATTTTGTACGCTTTTTCATACAGGAGCATCAGATGGTTGAAATTTTTATTCGTCATCTTCTTCATCCTCTTGTTCGTCACTTTCATATTCGTCCTCGTCGTCTTGAATATTAAGTGACTTTGTTTTTGCAATTAACTCTGCTCTTTCTTTTTGTGAAATTGCTATTGCTTGCTCCCATGTTGCTTTTAGCTCTTTTAGAAACTTGAGTACTTCATCTACAGGTTCAATTTGATGTTTCATATTTGCCTGTACAAGTCTTGTTATAAAGTATTCATAAAGGTTTATAAGATTTTGCGCAAGTTCCGGATTTGGCTCTTTGTCGATTGTGTTTATAAATTCTTCAAGTATTCTTTGAGCGCCCATAAGATTGTTGTGCGATTGTTCCCAGTTTTTTTCGCCAAGAGCAATTTTTGCTTTGTTTAAAAATTGAATTGCGCCGTCATAGAGCATTATTAATATTTTTTCGTTAGAAGCTGTTTCAACTGTTGTTTTTTGATATTGTTTAACATATTGGTTCATTTTTATACCCTTTTATTTACAAGTATCCCGCCCGGGTTTTTTAAATTATCAACAAGCGTTGATAATTTATCCGGAGTAATCTCCTGTACTGCTTTTTGCTCCTTTTTGTTGTATATGGTAAGTGAGTTTGAGTTTTCATCTACCCTTATTTCGTATAATTCTTTATTTGAAAGATCAATTTTTTCAAACTCGTCTGCTTCGCCTTCTTTTGCTTCCTCATTGTCCTTGGATTCCTCAGATGAGTCTGCAGATCCGAAGAATGAAGTGTTTTCCTTGTCATCAGTATCAATTGCGCTTTTTTTATCAAGAGAATTCACACTCCTTAGACTACCTGTTCTGTTTGCAAGCATTTCCGAGCTGATGGCATTTTCTTTTGATGTGTTTTCAGGAGTTATCCTGAGTTGATTAACGGATATTCCGTCCAGTCCCATTTTTTTATTCCGATATGTTTAATTACATTTTATATTATCTCATAAGTTTTCAATAAATTAAATGGTGTATTTTATTTATTTTTGTTGTAAACTATAATCGTATTGGAATGATAGTTGGTGGGATAGATTAGTGGAACTGCAAAAAAATTCTGAGCTATTCTTGAATAATATTTATGTATTGCCGCTTTGGGTGCGTCAGGTTATTTATCTTAAGACTGAACAGAAGCTCTCTGAAGAGTTGGATGAATTTCTTGATTTGTTAAACCCGAAAGAACCGATACAGTTTCTTGTTCCCAAAATTACCTTTAAGGGTAAAATGGAGCTTGACGAGCGTAAGTATAATTTAAGCGACCAGTTTTATACGTTTTTGGACAACTGTTTGTCAAACTTTGACATGTTTGAAATTACCCTGAGGAATTTTTGGACTTTGGCTGAAACGTCTTCTATTTTTGTACGTGCTGTCGAAAAAGAACTTATCGAGATTCCAAAGTGTGAAAGTAATTATGCAATTATTCAGTTTTTGGCAGGAAAAATAAGGACGGGTGAGCTTTTAAAAAGACTTGGCAAAATCGACGTTATGCAGTTGGAAAATGCAATAAGGGAGCAAAAAAACAGGGCAAATACGGGCGGAAATACTAAAATCGCTCAAATCATGATCGAACTAGGTTATATTACCGAAAAAGATGTAAAAATAGTACTGTTGTTTAAAGAAGAGTCAAAAAAACGTTTTATTATGGGATTGGGTCTTGCATCATTAAAGATGGATAATCAGGAAACAGTAGCGCAAGTCTATCAAAATTTGCAACGTGAGCTAAAACGTCTTGAGCAAGAGAACCGAATTTTAAAAGCTCGCTTGAGAAAGCTTTTAAATATTCAAGAGTGAGTTATGCGGCTTGTAAATTATACTCCTCTTGTATTTTCAAAAAGAGAAGATGTGCTAGATGAGGCATATTATGGTTGTGCTTTTTTATATAGCCCTTCCAATCTTTTAAGAAAAGTTGGCGACGATTGTGGTGCTAGTTTTTTTATGCGCTCACTCTCAAAACCCATTCAGGCAAGCCTTATGCAAGATTTTGACGTTGCCTCAAGGTTTAATTTTTCAGACAAAGAAATTGCCATAACATGTGCTTCTCATAGTGGTACAAATCAACATATAGCTCTTGTTCGCTCTATTTTAAACAAAGCAGATTTAGATGAGTCTTATCTAAAATGCCCTGCTGCAAAGCCACTTGACGAGCGTGATTTTGACGGGAAAATAAAGTCGGTTTACCACAATTGCAGTGCAAAACATGCGCTAATGCTTGTTATTTCAAAGCTTAACGGTTGGGATTTGTCAAATTATACCGATGTTTCTCACCCTATTCAAAAATTAATTTACAAGAGGCACTTGGAATTAAGTGGGGCGTCTTTTGCTAAAATTTCTTTCGATGGCTGTTCTACCCCTGTTTTTGCTCTTAAAATTGATGAAATTGCAAAGATGTTTTTTAATTTTTTTAATGACGACAAGTATTTTTTTATAAGGGAGGCAATGGTTAAAAACCCTTATATTATGGGCGGTTTTGGGAGGTTGGATACTAAAATTATTGAATTAGGCAAAGCTAATCTTGTGGCAAAAGTTGGTGCGGGCGGGTTTGTTTTGGTATTTAACATAAATGAAAATAAAATTTTAATTGTAAAGATGTCCCAAAATAATAATTTACCAAGAGAAATTGCTGCTTTAAACATTCTTTATGAACTTAACTGGATAAGCAAAAACCCTTCGGTGAAACAGTATTTTAATGATTGCGGGCAATATCTGGGTGATTATGTTTTAAATTTTTCTTTTTTGTAATAATCTATGGAATTTTTTTTATGCACGAGTTAAAATCACTCTATGCAGTTGGAGAATGTTAAAACACTAAATAGTGATAATCTGAAGCAAAAAGTTCGTGCCAGTAGGAAAAAGAAAAGTTCTAAGGTGCGCTTTTACCATTCTTTTCTCACAATTGTCCTTATTTTGTGTGTATTTCAAATAAGCTACAGTGCGCTGTTAAATATTTCAAAAATTGTTATTTATCAGGGTAAAATAGTTAAGTCAAAACAGCTTTTAGCTGCAGCACAAAAAAGAAATTCGGCGCTAAAAAAGGAGGTTGAAAATTTTAACTCCTTGGAAAAGGTCGAGTCAATTGCTAGAAATAATTTAAAAATGGCAGCAAAAAACGAGGTTTTGGTAATAATTAACGAACCGGAGCAGCTCGATAGTGAACCAAAGACCTTTAAAGACAAACTTGTGTACTATTTCGAGCATAAAATAGCAAATAAGTTCAACCTTAACGAAAACAGCACAATTGCAAATTAGCTATTTTATAATTGTTATTTCAGGTGTAATGCCAAGCTGTGTATTCATTGAATTAATTGCGCATGCTGCCAGTCTGCGGCGCTTTTTTGCACCTTTTAACATAAGCTCTACGCACTCAAGTGAATTATTAAGGGGTTTTCTGCCTTTTTTAAACATATTCAAACATCCATATCCTATGTTTAGAATATCGGCAAAATACTCTCAGGCTTTAGCTTTTGTTACAAAAATTAACACTAAAATTTTAAGGTTTTATTTTCAACAGCTGCCATTAAATCGCTGTAGCCGCCAATTCTTTTGTTATCAATTATTATTTGCGGAACAGTTACATCACCTTTTATATTGTACATTTCACCAAGTTTTTTTCTCCAAGTGCTCTCGTCTTGGTCAATTCTTATTCTTTTGTATTCAACATTGTGTTCATCAAAAAATGCCAGAGCTTTCTTACAATAGGGGCAATAGTCAACGGTGTAAATTTCAACGTTCATTTTTCTATCCTTTTTAAAACTTTTTCTACGCTCTCTTTTTCATCTTTAGCTATATCAAGTTTTAAATAGTCATTGAAATATTCTTTTGCACTTTCCATGTCGTTGCGTGCCATAAAAAGCATGCCGAGTTTTTTATATGCAAAAGGGAATTTTTCGTTTGCGACAATAGCTTTTAAATATGCGCCAATTGCTTTATCAAGCTGATTGTTGCATTCATAAGCCTCACCTAAGTTGTAGTATACAATTGCGCTTTTGTGGTGTTCGACAAGTTGCTCATAATTTGCAACAGCGCTTGCATAGTCGCCTAGTTCAAACTGAAGTCTTGCAAATTCGTAAAACAGCTCCCAGTTATCAGGTTCTTTTTCCTGTGCAAGTTCAAGTGCATCAAGAGCTTCGTCATATCTGCAATCTTTGATTAGTTCTCTTATGTATTCTATTCTTGAAAGTTCGTTTTTCATATGGTTTAATTATATAGCAAACAGGCAAAATAAGGAAATAGTATGTCAGGACATTCTAAGTGGGCTAATATTAAACATAAAAAAGCTAAAACAGACGCTGCAAAGGGCGTAAGTTTTGCTAAATTTTCAAGAGAAATAATAATTGCCGCAAAAATCGGCGGCGGTGATATTAACGGCAACTTTAGGCTGAGAACTGCTGTTGAAAAGGCAAAAGCGGGCGGTTTGCCAAATGATACTATTAAAAGAGCAATTGAAAAAGGTGCGGGCGGCTCAAGTACCGAAAATTACGAAGAAATTACTTACGAAGGCTATGGTGCAGGCGGTGTTGCAGTATTTATAGAGGCTGCAACGGACAACAGAAACAGAACGGCAGGGGACATTAGAAGCTATTTTACAAAATTCGGCGGTAACCTTGGTGAAACAGGTTGTGTAGGCTGGATATTCGAACCTGTCGGAGAAATTGTAATAGAAAAACCAAAGGCTCCGGATAAAAAATCGAAAGAAGAAGTAAAAATGTTTACTTTTGACGAGCTTTTCGAGGATTGTATGGAATTTGACCCAAAAGATGTTGTAGAAGAGGACGATGAGTACAAAATTACAACAACTGTGGAAAATTTCCAAAATACGGTAGAGGGACTTGAAGGCTTGGGTTACAAACTAAAAAGTTCAGAGCTTACAAGAATTCCTTCAAATTCTTGTGAAGTCAGCGATCCTGCAATTGTAAGGAAAATACTGCTTCTTTTGGATAAACTTGAAGAGCATGATGATGTGCAAAACGTATATTCAAACTTTGAAGCTGACGAAGATTTGATTAATCAGGTGAGCCAAAATCTTTAAGTTTTTGGTCAAAGTTTTCTACTTTGCAGGCATGGTTTTTGCATTTTGTAATTTTAATTGCGCCCAAGTCTTTTGTACTGTACGTGTTAACTTTGTATTTGCTTAAAATCTCAAGCGTGGTGGGGTTCGGGTGCCCGTATATGTTATACCCGCTTGAGATTATTGCATATTTTGGTTTGATTTTCCTTATAATGTTCTCGTTTATTGTGTCTTTTGCGCCGTGGTGTCCGACTTTTAATATGTCAATTTGATTTATATAATTTTCAATTTTACTAAATGCTAATATTCCCGAATCACCCATAAACAGTGCGTTTGCATTTTTTGAGCCGACAAGCGTGATAATGGAATTCTCGTTGTCTTTTCTGTCTTTGGGCAGGGGAGAATTTATATTTGCACAAAAAGTTTTTATGTAAAAATCCCCCTCCGTATATATTGTTTCGTTGGTTTTAGCTGCTGCATATTTTATGTTTTTCTTTTTTAAAATGTTTATTATCTCAATTCCTTTTTGTTCAACAGGGTTTAAATTTTGCACGTATACATTTTTCACTTTGAGGTCATTTAAGATATCTTTCGCACCGCCGCAGTGGTCTATGTCAAAGTGTGTAATGATAAGTATTTCAAGCTCTTTTATGTTTTTATCTTTAAAATACTCCTCCATAATGGTTTTTGCGTTTGAAATACCCCTGTAGGGTGCCATTGCGGTGTCTATTAGTATATATTTACCTTTTGGAGTTTTTAAAAGTATGGAATCGGCATTCCCTACATCAAAAGTTAAAATTTCAAAATCGTTTGCAGGAATTTGTATAAAAGTGCCAAAAAACAGTATTAGCGTGCATATTAGAGATATTGCAGCTTTTTTGTTTTTAAAATTTTCTTTTATGTTTTCGACAAGTAAAATCAGTAAAATCCAAAATAAAATCATCTGAAACACGCTTGGAGAAGGAGTTGTTATGATTGAGTTTTTAAAGTTTGAGAAGAATTGAGATATTTTTACAAGGAGCACTAAAAAAGGATTTATTATGATATCGAAAATTACAATAATTTTATCGCCAAAGTAGGGAATGGTGCCTAAAATAGAACTTATAAATCCTAAAAAGCTTACTGCGCCTATAAACGGTATGGTGCAAAGATTTGCAAAAAGGCTCAGCGGAGTAAAAGTATTGAAATAATACATCTGAAGCGGTGATACGTAGAGTTGTGCGCATATTGGGACTAAAATCGCTGCAAGTAAAAACTTTGGCGAAAAAGTCATAAGAATTATTTTTGCATACCTTGGATAATCTTTTATTTTTGCAATGTATTGCCTGTTTTTCGTGTTTAATTTATTGCAAATCGGCTCTATTGTTACAATAAGTCCTATAGTTACAATAAAAGACAGTTGAAAGCCGACATCACAAAACATTTTCGGGTTAAAAAGCAGCATTACAAAACCTACAAAGAATATAAGTGCGACAGGCTTTGACTCTCTGTCTATGAGTTTGCCTAAAAGTACAAAAAACAACATTATTGCAGCCCTTATAACAGGAGGCGGAAAACCTGTTGAGATTGTGTATAAAATAACAAAAAATATGCCGCACCAGATGGATATAACATATGGAAGTCTGAAAATGTTTTGCGCCAAAAACCACCATATTCCAAATATAAGCGCTACATTTAATCCGCTTGCCGCAAGCAAATGCAAGAGTCCCGAGTTAACAAAACTCTGTTTAATTTCATCGGGCGGGTTTATGGCCTCATTTCCAAAAACTATTCCTCCTAAAATTTCTATTTGAGGGCTTTTTATGTATTTTGAGTGTTTATTTATTATATCTTTTCTTGTGTTGTCGGTTTTCTGAAGCAGGTATCGCCAAAAATCGTCAAGGGTTTTATAACTGTCTGCTTTAGATAAAATTTTGTAGTTTTTGCCCTCGACATAAAGTATTGAAAATGTATCTTTGTATTTTAAATATTTTGCATAGTCAAATTGTGAGGGATTAGTTGCGCTTTTAGGAGGTCTTAAATTGCCTGTTATGCCTATTTTATCTCCGATTTGTATATCCTTAAAACTTTTGTTTAAATCATTTATTGTAACAAGTGTTTTTGTGTTCCTCAGGTTGTATTTTTTATTTTTAAAAATTACATTTTCAACATCAAGATAAAATTTTGCCCTTGTTCCTTCTTTTGAGATTTGCGCTATGGATAAAACTCTGCCCTCGCAGTAGATGTTGTTAATTCTTATGTTACTGAATGAGTCATAGTCTTTGATGTTGTACTTTGTGTTGTAAAAGCCTGTACAGAATATGAGAAAAAGTAAAACCGCATGTTTTGGTTTGATAATTTTTATGAAAGACATTAAAATTGCACAAAATGCACAAAACAGCGCAAAAGCCTCTGTGTGATTGTACAAATTTGCGCATATACCAAAAACATAAAATATTGAAGTTGATACAATTAGAATGGTTTTAAGATACATTTTCTAAAAACCATTCTAATTTGAAATCAAATTTTAAACAAATCAGTTAATTATTGTTACACCCATACTGCCTGTCGCAGAGTTTAAATCTTTGTAGTATTGACCGTCGGTATAGTACATTTCATCTCCGTTGTTGTCTTTAAAGATGTCCTGATAATATGTATTTCCGCTTGGTGAAGGGTAGTAAAAATTTTGCCCTTGCCCTTGTTGCGGCATTGTATTGTAGTAGGGTTGATTGTTCCAAATGCTGTTGTATGTATTGTTATTTGCGCTGTAGGGTTGATATTGCGGATATGTCATAGAGCTTATCGGTGGTGAAAAGCCTGTCATAGTGCCGGGGTTTAATCCGCCAAAAATATTTCTTATTGCATTTTTAAAGCCGTTTTGCGGCTGATATGGATTTTGGAAATTTTGATAGTTTTGTTGTGCTTGTGCAAGTTCTCTTGATTGATTTTCAAGACTTGAGCTTGCTACTTTAAGGGTTTCTATTCTGGAGTTTAAATTTCCGCTTTGATTTGCCCCAAGGACTGATTTTTCAAGTCTTTCAATCCTTTTTTCCATATCTTCGTTCTCGTAAGATTTATTAAATATTTTTTTCTCAAGTTGAGCAAGGGTTGAGCGCTCTTTTTTGCTTACACTTTTTTCATCAAGCGTATTTTCGATCGCTTCTACTCTTTGTGCCAGAGGCGAGTTTGAGTAATCCTTGCGATAAAGTTTGCTCTCAAGCCTGTTTAGCCTTATTTCTATAGGCTCGTCTTCAAATGTTTTGTTAAAAACGAGCCTCTCCATTTGACTTATTTTAGGGTAGCTTGCACTGTTGGGTACAAATTCCGTACCGTCGGGGTTTCTGTATTTAATCTCGGGCAGTTTGTCTATTACAATTTCGCAAAAAGCGCACTGCATTGAAAATATAAGCGTTAAAGATAAAATAATTTTTTTCATAACTAAAGGTTATTGCGAAAAAAAATATTTACATCACACTATTGGGCATTGCCTATCTCGAATATTGTTTTGTCAATTTCACTCAAAAGCGCCTGTGATTTTATTTTTAAGTTGTCTGCACTGTAAGCACTGTCTTTTAGCGGCATGTAGCGTGAGTAAAAGTTTGCATCGTATTTTAGATTACCCAAAATTTTTGCACTGTAGTTAACATGTCTTATTGCATAATAGCTGTTAGATTGGGCATATGCAGTATTTTGGTATTTTTTTTCAAGGTTTGTCGTCTGCAAATCCAATACATTTACATTTGCGTTAAAAAATTGTATTGACGCATTGTCAACTACACACTGCTTAAGTCTTTCAAGAGTTTCTTTTATTTTGACAAGGTCATTTACATAATCTGACGTTTTTTCCTTTTTTATTATTACATCTAAAAACAGCGGGTCATCCAAAGGCGCATCCAATAAAAGCCCGTCTTTCAAGTCTTGCTCGCTGTATTGTTTTTTTGGGATTGTGTCGTCAGTTTCCCTTTTGTATTCAAAATCTTGCCCGATATTTGGCAAATTCCCGTAATAACCCTTGCCCTCAAGATTTACCTCGGTTTTTTTATCTCTTTTAAAAAAGCTTTTAATTTTATCTAAAAGACTTTCTTTTTTAACTTGGTTGTATGTGCCGTCAGGATTAATTAGAGTAGCGTTGTCTGCACAAAACGCGTTAGGTATGGTTGTGAAAATAAGTATAAAAATAATTAAGAATATCTTTTTCATACATAAATTATACTTTTTATTTTAAAAAAGACAAAATTTAAAAAGCGGCAATATGCCGCTTAAAAATTCTTTAATTAAACAGTTTTGAGTTATTCTTCAGTATTTTGATTGTTTTGAGCAACTTGTTAATTTTGCGCTGCTGCTTGATCAGCTTTTGAACGTCTTGTTTTGTTTACAGCCGCATCAACTATTGCACCAAAACCTGTACCTAATGCAACAAACATTGCTGTGCCTAATGCATATAAGCCGAAATATTTACCCTTTCCTCCTAAAGAATTTGATACTAACTCTACATTTTCTTTTTTAAACGCGCCTGCAAATACATCCTTTGTGAACATAATTGCAGGTAAGGCTACTGCTCCAATTTTTTTGCCACCGCTGAATTTGCTGTATCGATTACCATTGTCTGTATAAGACGGTTTGTTTACTAATGACGATACGTTCATTTATATTTCTCCTTCACTTCATAGTTAATGATAGTAGTATAAAAACTAAAAAAAATATTTTATTGACAGTGTATTGTGCTTTATTATAAATATTGTTACAAAATTTAACAATGTTTCTTATTATATTTATTTTGAACATTTTGGATATCCGTTTTTAAGTATTCTTCAATACTTTCTGCGGCAATTTGTATGATTTTATCAAGTGTTTGAATTTCATCTTGCCTAAAGTTACCGAGGACAAAATTTTCAACGGGCATGTTTTCTACAAGCGGACCGATACCGACTTTTAGTCTGTCAAAGTCAGATGAACCCACGAGGTTTATTATGGATTTTAGACCGTTGTGCCCGCCATCAGAGCCGTTTTTTCTAAAGCGCAAAGTCCCTAGCTCAAGTGTAAAATCGTCGCAAATTACAATAAAATCTCGAATGCCGAGTTTGTAAAAGTTCATCAGCTCTACAACAGCGCGTCCTGATAAGTTCATGTAAGTTTTTGGTAAAAGATATAATACATCGCCTTTTTTGCCGAAAAATGATTGAAATTTTTCGCTTAGCGTAACATTATTTTTTTCAAGCAATTTATCGATTACCATAAAGCCTATGTTATGACGAGTTTTGGCATATTTTACTTCAGGATTGCCCAGTCCTATTACAGCTTTCATTTTTTACCTTTCTTTATATTCACCCGATAGAGTGTACTTTTTACTAATTAAAAAAAAGAGTTTTAGGGTTATCTGTAAAATATCATATTAGACGGAGTTGAATTATGTCAATGAAAAATAAACCTATAGTAAATGAAAAAAGTTCACAAAAAGTGGCAAAATTTCTTGAAGAAAACAAACTTCACAAGAAAGATTTTGCACAAATGATTGGTGTTACTCTCTCTTATGTTTACAATTTAATTGACGAAACAATACCGTTTTCATCTCGCGCGACAACCCTTGAGCGTATTGCGACGGTGATGGATATAAGGCCTGAGGATTTTATCGAGTACCAAATTCCCCAAGATCCTCCTGTTTACAATGAAAATCTTGAGTTTTTAAAAGACACTATTAAGCATAATAATCTTTCAACAGTTGAGTTTTTGAAGATGTTTGAAAGGAAAAAGCGCTTAAATCTTGTTGATATTTTAAGAGGCGCAAAACCTTTACAGATTGATTTTTTAGAGCTTAAAAACATATCAGACGCGCTTAATATGTCTAATGATGAGCTTTATGAGCTTTGGCAAAGAAGGCTTCTTGAGTTTTTGACTGATGGCGGTTTTAATGTAGAAAAGAACAAAAAGCTTGTTGAGGCAATGTTTAACGGTGCAAAAGAGTATGTAAAATCACAAAAGTAACATTGTAAATTTTTTTGTTATGTACTTGTTACATTCTTGACTTCATAATAACTTTTCAAATAACATGGCTAATGTAAAAAAAACTAAAGAGGTCATATGAAAAGTTCAACCTTACACAGAGCGGGTTTATCACGTGAAAATATGTCAGCGCTTGAGAGTTCAAGATCGTTTGACTTGGATAAGAGCGAGTATTCCCGTTATTTAAAACCTTCCCCTGCAAAAACCTCTGAGTTAGATGTTCTTTGGAGGAGTGTCGGTAAAACAAATAACGATACACGTGTTACAAAGCAAAAAGCCCCGGGAGTTTACTTATTGATAGGCTTTATTTGCGGTGCGGTGTTTATGAGTATAATTTTTGCTATAGCAGGTTTATCTAGTATTGCAAGTAATCAAAAGACAGAGGAAATTATTGTTCAACAGGCACCAAAAGCAAACGTTGCGGTTATCGGGCCTGATTCGGAGCCTGCAAGTGCTGCAGTTTCTGTTCCTACTGAAGAAAAATACGAAGTAAAAAGCGGTGATACGATAGATGGTATTGTTTATAGATTTTACGGAAAGTATGATACTAAAAAAATCGATGAAATTTTAAAACTTAACAATATCATAGATCCGTCCTCATTGCAGATAGGGCAAGTTATTTTAATTCCTTTGGAAACTCAAAGATAATAAACCTTTTAAATTTATGTAACAAAATTGACTCGATTATTTGTCATCGAGTCTTTTTTGTGAGATTATAGACAAGGTTTTTTATGAATAGAGAGTGGATTTAATGATTAGTCGACTATTTTTAGTGTTAACAACATTGTTTTTTGTACCCCAAAAAGCCTTTGCATTGGGTGTAAATGATTATGTGGACAAATATTTTGCCCCGTTTTCAGACTCATTTTCAAATGCTGTTTTTGCATCCGTTACAATTGCAGGCACAAAAGTACCGATTATAATTTTGTTTTTAATTTTATCAAGTATATTTTTTACAATTTACTTGAGATTAATCGGTATATGGGGTTTTAAGCACTCTTTAAAACAGCTTTTTGGAAAATATCATAAAGAGCATGACAATGATCGCGATGGCGAAGTAAGCTCTATGGGCGCTTTTGCAACCGCTTTATCAGGCACGGTAGGACTCGGGAATATTGCGGGCGTTGCAATAGCAATATCTATAGGCGGCCCCGGAGCTATGTTTTGGATGATATTCGGCGCACTTTGCGGCATGGCTTCAAAATTTTTGGAGTGCACACTTGCCGTTAAATACAGAAGGTTTAATGCGGACGGCTCGGTATCGGGCGGGCCAATGTTCTATATTGCGCACGGACTTACAAGAAAGGGTTTGAGATGGCTCGGGCAGCCGCTTGCACTTATTTTTGCGCTAATGTGCGTTCCGGGTGCTCTCGGCGGCGGAAATATGCTGCAAATAAACCAGGCAACACAACAGGTAATAAATATTACAGGCGGAGAAAGCAGCTTTTTTGCGGCTCACAGCTGGGTTTTTGGTTTAATCGTTGCAATAATAGTCGGTTTAATTATTGTTGGCGGTATTAAATCAATAGCAAACGTTACATCTAAAATAGTTCCTGTTATGTGCGGAATTTATTTGTTTGCCGCAATTGCAATTATTTTAATGAATTTTCAACACATCCCGCATGCGATATATGTAATAATAAAAGAAGCCTTTATGCCGCAATCTGTTGTCGGCGGCGTTATAGGTACAATTATAATAGGATTCAGACGCTCGGTGCAATCTAACGAAGCAGGCTCCGGCTCTGCGCCGATTGCATACGCTGCTGTTAAAACAAATGAACCCATTTCACAAGGTTTTGTTTCATTGATGGAGCCGTTTTTGGATACGGTTATTATATGTTCTCTGACTGCGTTTGTAATTATTGTAACGGGCGAATATCTGAACTATCGCGAAGGTATAACAGGCGTAGAGCTTACTTCTGCGGCTTTTGGCGGAACTATTTCGTTCTTCCCCTATGTGCTTGCGGTAGTCATAATACTTTTTGCAATTTCCACTATTATAAGTTGGGCGTATTATGGTCAAAAGGCTTGGAGTTATCTTTTTGGTGAAGGTTTTAAGCGTACAAAAGTTTACCAGATTATGTTCTGCCTTTTTATTGTAATAGGTTCATGTATGAATTTGCAAAGTGTTATAGATTTTACGGACGCTACAATGCTTGCTATGGCGGCTCCAAATCTTATTGCAATTTTTATTCTTTTGCCTGAAATAAAGCAAGATTTGATAGATTACTGTAAAAAATATAAATTAATAAATCCTTTAAACAAAATTTGGTTTGGCGATGAAAAATCTTTTTGAAGATTACGAAAAAGCAATTTTGGATAAAAAAGAAAGTCTGAATTTTCGCTCACTTCAACCTGTTGATATAGCAGGCAAGTATGTTTTTAAAAGCGGAAAGAGGCTTTTAAACCTGTCATCAAATGATTATCTTGGCATAAGTACAAAAGACTCTATAAGGCAAGAGTTTCTTAATGGTTATAAAAAGCCTTTATCTGTTCCATCGGCAAGACTTTTGTGTGCAAATACTTCATCTTATGAAAAATTGGAGGAGCTTTTAAAAAATAAATTCAATAAAGAGGCCGCGCTTTTATTTAACAGCGGATATCACGCAAATGTCGGTATTTACAGTGCGCTTGCAAAAAAAGGTGACGTTGTATTTTGTGACAGATTGAATCATGCAAGTATAATTGACGGGATACACCTTGGCGGAGCTGATTTAATACCTTTTAAACACGCTAATTATGAAGATTTAGAGTCAAAACTTATCAGATATTCCAAAAAATACGCAAATGTAATTATCTCAACAGAAGCGCTATTTTCTATGGACGGCGACTTTTGCGACATAAAAAAGCTTGTTGAATTAAAAGAAAAATACGGCGCAATTTTGATTGTTGACGAGGCACACTCTTTTGGGGTGTATGGCGGTGGGTTGGGCTTTTGCGCGCAAGAAGGTATGCTTGACAAGGTCGATTTAATTATGGCGACTTTTGGTAAGGCAGTAGGGTCTTATGGGGCGTTTTGCGTAGGATGTAAGGTTTTAATTGATTATTTGATAAACTTTTCACGCTCTTTTATTTTCTCGACTGTTTTTCCTCAAATAAGCGCGGAGTTTGCATATTTTGTTTTGCAAAATTATATTTTTTCTTCCGATAAATTTCAAAACAAATTATTGAAATTGACGGATATTGTACATAAAAGGCTTTGCGGGCTTAATATTTTAGGATCAAGTTACATTGTTCCTGTTGTTCTCGGTGAAAATCAAAAGGCGCTTGAGCTTTCTAAAATGCTTATGGATAAGGGCTTTTATTGTTTGCCGATAAGATATCCAACTGTTGCAAAAAATTCCGCTCGCTTGAGAATCTCGCTTAGTGCAGCTATTGAGCAGGCTGACCTGGAGTCTCTTTTTGCGCTTCTTTTGAACACAAAATAAAATATAAACATGGTGTAACAAGCAGTGTAATGCATACAGACGATGCCAGTCCGAAAATAATTGCAACAGCAAGGGACGAGAACATTGGGTCGCGCCCTATCCAAAGCGGGAGCATACCCCCTATTGTTGTTATTGCCGTTAAAAATATTGGTGTTATGCGGCTTCTTGCAGACTTTTGTATAACAAGGCGAAGATTTGAGTTGTTTTTATTTTTTCTTTCTTTTTCAATTGTATCAAGCAGTACAACGGCGTTGTTTGTTGCAATTCCGACAAGGCACACATATGCCAAAAAAGTCATAAAGCCAAAATCGCTTTTTGTTATTAAAAGCCCTATGTTTGCGCCACTTAGCGCCATAAGGGCGCTTATAAGTATAATTACCGGTATTTTATAAGAGTTAAAATATCCTATTAATAATAAAAGTATTATACTAAATGCTATAGGGATTTTCTGCGCAATTGATTTGTTGCCTTTTTTTGAACTTTCAACACTTCCCCCTTCTTCATAACCCATACCAAGCGGGAAGTCAATTGAGTTAAGGTAGGGTTTAATTTTTTGTATAACTTCTTGCGCGGTTGTTTCGGTTTTATCTATGTAGCCTTGTATTGTAACGGTTAAAAACCCGTTTCGTCTTATTATACAAGGGTATTCAAAAATAAGGGACAGATTTGCAAACTGCGAAAGCGGCAGTGTATTTTCCCACAACGGGGAGTATATACCCATGGAGTCAATTTTATTTATGTTGTCCCTTGAAAGAGAGTTAAGGCGGTAAATGACTGGGATTGATGTAGTGTCGCGCCAATAGCTGGATACTGTGTAGCCACTTAAACCCGCTTGCAGACTTTGTGCTATCATTTGATTTGTTATGCCGTATCTTGAGGCGCTTTGCTCGTCTATGTTGATTTTTATTTTTGGAGTTTTTGCGCCCCAGTCGTCTTTTACAAGTATTACACCTTTTATTTCTCTTAATTTTTTTTGAATGTCGCGTACTATTTCAAACAGTTTATTTTCATCGCCTCCGAAAATTCTTATCTCGACAGGCGCGTCATACGGCGGCCCAAGCGGGACTTTTCTTACAATTGTATTTGAATCGGCAAAAGTTTGTGAGCAGTAATTTTGCACATCTTCAACCAATTTGTCTACGGTTTTGTAGCTTTTTGTATTTGCAAGTATCATTGCGTAATTACTTTTAACAGGTTCGGGGCTTGCAGATAAAACGTAGCGCGGTGCCGATGTTCCAATATAGCTTGAATAGTTTTTTACCTCTTTTAGACTTTTTAAATATTCCCCTGCTTGTTGCGCCACTTTTTTTGTAACTTCTATGTTTGTTCCCTCCGGCATGTTAAATTCTATTTCAAACATTGCCCTGTCTGAATCAGGGAAAAATATCTTAGGAACATAAGAGAATAAAACAAATGATAAAATAACAAAAATGCTTGCTGCAAATACTGTCCTTTTTGGGTTTTTAAGGGCTTTTTTTATAAATCTTGCCGTATATTTTGAAATATTAATTTCTCTAAACGATGTTTTCAGACCGTTTTTAAAAAATAACTCTATTAAATAGGGTAAAAAAGTAATTGATAAAAACCATGAGATTAAAAGTGCACAGGCAACGACCTTAAAAAGGCTAGAGGTATACTCGCTTACGGTTGAATTTGCAAGATATATGGGTAAAAATGCGCAAGACGTTGTAAGAGTTGAGATTAAAAGCGGTGTTTGAAATTTTTCGCACACCTGTATTGCTATGTTTTCAATATTTTTAATGTCGGATTTAATTTTTTTTAAAATTCCCTCAGATATTACAATTGAGTTATCAACAAGAATTCCAAGTGCTATTATAAGCGCACTCAGGGAAATTTTATCAAGCCAGATTTTTAAATTTCCCATTACAAAAAACGTCCCAAGAATTGTAACTGGGATTATAAGTCCCACGATAAGACCTGTTTTTATTCCTAAAATCAACAAGATTAGAGTAATAACTATAATTACGCTCTGAAAAAGGCTTGAGGTGAATTTATCCGTCAAATATTTGACATAGTCAGGTTGAAATGCCGCATATTCAATGTTTATACCAACAGGCATGTAGCTTTTTAATTCGTTAATTTTCTTTTTAACAGTGTTTCCGAATTTTAATATATTTCCGCCATCTTTCATGGAAAGGGCTATAATAAGAGCTTTTTCGCCGTTAAATTGAGTTATTGTTAAAGGAGGATTTTCGTAAGTTTTTTCTATTGTTAAAATATCGCCTAATTTAAGTGCGTCCTCCTTTTTGCCGTAGGTTATAATTGTATTTTTGATATTTTCAACATCTGTATAATTGTCGTCACTTTGCACTAAAATGTATCTGTCCCCGACCAGAATTTTGCCGCTTTGCGCTATTATATTTGTGCCTGAGAGTATGTTTTGCAATTCTGTGGGACTCAGATTGTACCTTGCAAGTTTTGAATTGTCATAGTATAGATAAACAGCCTCTTGTGCTGCTCCCAATATTTCCACTTTTGATGTGTCATCCAGCTTTAGCAACTCTTCTTTTACTTTGTCTGCGTAGTCTTTTATCTCTATATAATCAAAGTCTTTGCCGACAATAGCCAGAATTATACCGAAAACATCTCCGAATTCGTCGTTAACCTGTACGGTTACACCTTTTGGAAGTTGCGATTGTATGTTTGAAATTTTCCTTCTTAATTTATCCCAGATTGGTTGAAGCTCTTTGTATGTTTCATATACATCAATATAAACAACGCTTTTGCCTTCATAAGAGTTACTTTTTATGTCCTCAACTTCGCTCATTTGTTCGGCTACCGATTTTATTTTATCGGTTACATATTTATCAACCTGTCTTGAATCTGCCCCGCTGTAGGTGCTTGTAATAACTGCAGTCCTTATTTTAAATCCGGGGTCTTCGTTTCTCGGGGTTGTAATGTAATAAGACATTCCGCCCAAAATAAGTATTGTTATCAGAGTTACAAGAAGGAATTTATTTTTTAAAAAAAACCTTGTCAAATGCATTAGTATTTTACTCTTTGCCCTTCCTGTACTTCGCTTACTCCTCTTGTCACAACATAATCGCCGTCATTTAAGCCGTTTTTTATAACAATTCTGTCCCCGTTTAATTCTCCCGTTTCAACAAAATTCTTTTTTATTGTGCCAAGATTGTTGTTTTTCTCTGTTATTGTAAAAACGATATTTTTATCACCTTCTTTTATCAGGGAGTTTACAGGGATTAATATTTGATTTTTTTCGCTTCCGCTTATTTCAAAATTTGCGCTTGCGCTCATACCGTCTTTTAAATTTGGTGTTTGGTTAAAGATTTTTAGTTTTACCCTATAGGAGAGTTGCTCAAGACTTGTCTGACTTATTTCTTTTACTTGTGCGTCAAAGACTTTGTTTTTAATTGCGTCAACTTTTACCTTTGCTTTTTGTCCGTGACTTATTTTATTTATATAGTTTTGTGATACAAATACATAGGCTTCTACATCTTTGCTGCCTTGGAACTGCACAACGGTCGAGCCGGGGTTTAGATATTGTTGTTCGGATGCGACTTTAGAGAGAATTATACCGTTAGTCGGGGCATAAATTCTCTCGTATCCTGAGCGATGAATCATATAATTAAGCTTTTCGCGTGCAATTTGTATTTGATAGTTGGCGGACTCCATTTTTGTTCTGGCGTTATCAGTGTCGTTGTCAGATATTCCGCCTGCCGCGTGCAATTTTTTTATTCTGTCATAGTAGCTCTTTGCGTTTTGATATTGGATAATCGCGTCTGAGAGTGCGTATTGTGCCTCTTGTACCTGTATATGGTAAAGCGGTGCGTCAAGCTCTGCTATAATCTGACCCTTTGTTACGGTTTGACCTTCGTTTACATATACTTTTTTAAGAGTACCCTCTATTTGAAAGCTCAAATCAGTAAGCGAGCTTGATTTTAAATATCCGAAAAATATTTTATCTGCAATATTTGAACCGCTGTGCACAATGGTATATTGCACAGGTCTTATTATTTCTTGCGTTTTATTTATGGTGCATCCTGTTGCAAGTAAAATAAAAATACTTATTATTGTGAGTGTAAATAACCTTTTCATCACAAAAATAATATTATGGTTTTGCTTTTTATTTTATTGCCTGATAAGCTAGATTATTTATGCCCGAGGGTGGGTTGAATCGTATACCGATTTTAAACGTGCGCTTGATACATGGGTGTATATTTGAGTGTTTGAGATACTGGCATGACCCAAAAGCTCCTGTACAATTCTTAAATCCGCACCGTTTTCCAATAATCTTGTTGCAAAGCTGTGTCTGAATATGTGCGGAGTTATTTTTTTAGGAAGTTCTATTTTCTCTACTACTTCTTTTAAAGCTTTTCTTATACTTTGGTTTTGGAGTCTAAAACCGTTGTAGTTTATAAAAAGAGGGGAATCGGGCGCTTTTTTTGTTTTACAAATTAAATCGGATACATTATCCATGTAATTTTTAAGATTTTCTTTTGTTTTGTCAGGAATTAGCACTATCCGCTCTTTTGCACCTTTACCCAAGACTTTTATTTCGTTTTGTTCCAGATTAAGATTTTCATAGTTCAAATTTGAAAGCTCGCTTATTCTCATTCCTGATACCCAGAGCAGTTCAAAAATTACCCTGTTTCTAAAACCTGCCGGTGTTTCAATTTTTACATTTCTTAAAATATTTTCGACTTCTTCCTCACTCATAAAATCAGGCAGAGATTTAGGTCTTTTGGGTGCAACAAGAGCGTCTGCGGGATTTGTTTCTATGATTTCTTCTTGAAATAAAAATTTGTAAAAAGCTCGTATTGAGGCAATTTTCCTTGCTATTGTGGTCTTTGTATAATTTATTTTTTGTATAAAATAAAGGTATTCGCTAAATTTTTTAGAATTAATTTCATCAACATTTAAGTTGTCTGCCCAAATAAGAAATGTGTAAACATCGGCGCAGTAGGCTCTTATTGTATGAATAGAGAAATTTTTCTCACTTTTTAAGTAGATTTTAAATTCCTCTAAATATTTTATTGAATTATTGTTCACTCCTTTAATATCCTAAAACTGCTCTTTTATTAATTATACAACCTTTTTAAAAAAATAATATAAATCCTGTATTTAAAATTTTTGAAAATAATATTATCCTTAGTATATATTTATCCCCATTTTTGTTATATCATTTAGATATTAAACCAAAAAGGCGCTTTAAAATTGCAAAATAATTTTGATAGTTTAGATAATCTGGATATACAAGTGCGCAAGTCCTCTGTAGTTCAAGAAAGAGCAGGGCTTGTTGCGGTTTATATGTATAAACAATTTCTTGATTTTCAACAGTCAAGTCAGTTGACGCAAGAAACGTTTATAAAAATGATTGATACCATGCAGTCTGTGGTTGAATATTTAAAGCAGTCTTTTAAAATCAGAAATATTCCCACACAGAATGTTTATTATGAAGTGGATAATTCCCAAACTCTTGCATATGTTAATATTCTCTGGCATAAGATAACTTTTACGTCAAGGTTTAATATATCACCAAAGGCTCTGCCTCAAGATGGTCGCGCGCCGTTGTTTTGCGGACGTATATTTGCACTTAACGGGAATTACAACGCGATAATGAAGGGCGCAGACGACTATGAGTCCCAAATGAAAGCCCTTTTGGACAATGAAATCGCTTCATTGTATGTACCTGCCGAGAAAACGCAAAATTCTATCATGACAATAAGGCACAAGGATAATCAGGAATTTTTAATAAGTCCTATTGATGCTCCAAGAGAGTTTTTGTTGAAAGTTATAGAACTTGTGTGTGCAGGCGGTCAGTTCCACGAACAGGGTGCAAAAAAACTTTTTTAAATAAAAAAAGCCCTCTTTTGAGGGCTTTTTGCTAGTTTTGTGCGGAGGATAAAAGTAAAATCTTTTTCATAAAGTTTTGAAATAATGTCATCTTGGGATTTTCAACACTTTTTACAAGTTCCCTCAGCTCTCCTTCAAGCTCGGCGCTCCTTGGGTTAAATTCACACATATCAGGATTGTATTCGCCGTAGTTTAAGTAATCGTTCATAAATGCTTCGCCTTTCTGCCGTAGATGTCAACTAATATCCTTGTAATATTATTTTCGACATGCTATATAGAAAACTTTAGCGTTTGTATATTTATGTTAAAATTTTTTTATGAAGATTGAATGCAAAAATTTAAAAGATACTCAAAAATTGGCTTATGCTTTTGCAAAAAATTTGCCTAAGTGCGGATGTTTTGTTTCTCTATACGGCGATATAGGTGCGGGCAAGACGGCTTTTGTCAGATATGTGCTAAAAGAGTTGGGTGTAAAGGAAAAAATAACCAGCCCGAGTTTTGTTATTTTGAATGAATATTTGGGTTATTTAATGCCTATTTATCATTTTGATTTGTATCGTCTTGAAAAAGAGGGCTTAAAAACTATAATGGAAGAACTTACGGATTATTCACACAGAAATGTTTTAACTTTTGTAGAATGGGCAAATTTTGGCGAAGAAGCACTTAGTTATGACAGATTAAATATTAAAATTTCTTATCCTGATAATTTGGATTATTGTGATGAGGGCGAGTTGAGATATTTTGAATTTAGTGCCCAGGGCATGGATAATTCTGTATTTTTAGATAATATTATAAAAGATTACGAGGCAGCAAAATGAAGATGTTATGTTTTGATACATCTCTTGATAAAACATATATTTCCCTTGGTTTTAAGGGGTATTTTGAACAGTTTGAGATAAAAACAGACGATAAAAATTATCACAGTGCTTATCTTTTGCCGAAAATTAAAGAAATTTTGCAAAATGCAAAAATTAGCCCGCAGGATTTGGATGTAATAGTCACAAATTGCGGCCCCGGAAGTTTTACGGGCATTAGAGCAGCGCTCAGTGTTGCAAAAGTTATGGCGCTTGAGCTTAATTTGCCCGTTGTAAGATTAAACTCATGCGAAATACTAAAGTGTGCCGCTGTTGACTGTGGTATTGAAAATCCTTGCGTAGTGCTGGATGCAAGACGCGGAATGTATTATTTTTACAATGGGGAAAAAATAGAACTCGTTTTAAAAAATAACATAGGAAATTTGATAAAGTCTAAAAATGTTGTATGCGATAAAAATGTTTATAAAGACCTTTCTTGCAATAGTGAGGCAAGGTTTATAAATTATGAAGATGAAAATTACCCCTTGGCAAGGGTTATGTATAATCTTGGTCTTGGTAAGATTAAAAGCTCACAAGATGTTGCGAATGATTTTTCGCATACAAAACTAAAGGCTAACTACATTCAGACTCCGCCTGTATTTACAAAAGATTAACCGATAAGATCAAGCGTTTCGCCGCTTTTTGATTGATCTTTTTTGTATGACTCCGCTTCACTCAAAAGAGTTTCTGCTTGTCTTGCGACGTTTAAATCGGCGTCGGATAAGTCTGTTACAGGTGCCAGAGCTGCTCTTTTGATTTGTTTTGCTTGAGAAATTGTTTCGTCAGGGTTTTCCCTGTTAAGCGCAGGTATTCTTATGTTAACATGTCCGCCAATGGGGATACCTTGGGGTGAGTATTCAATAACAATCGGCCCGCCAAGTGAGCCTGCAGCATTTTTGTGCGCCGCTTCGTGAGCGTAAATTCTGCTGTAGTTTTCTTTTTTTAAATTCTCAATCTTCTTTTCCTGACTTCTCTGACCCAAGAATGCGTAATTTTTAACATCTATCATATCTTACCGCTTGCCCTTCCAACTACTATAATTATAGCACATTTTTTGGTTTTTCAACAGGGGTTAAGGTAAAAATTCTTTAACAATTATTCCGTTTGCACTCACTTCAATTGGTGTTTGTTTTTTTGAAATAAGGTTTACTGAGGCATTGTTTGTATCAAGCCCCCAAAGTCCCAGAAATATTTCTTTTTTGTCTTTATCCCAAGCAAAGGCTTCTGTTATAACAATGTTTGGTTTTTCTTTGCTAAAGCCTAAGGGTCTTATATCCCACCTGTAATTATTTAGCGCAATATGTGAGTTTTTGGCATGGTAATTTTTGATTGTTTCATTTAGTATATCAAACTTTTTTGCGCTCCAATTTGTTTGTTCTCCTTGCATATAATAAACCCAGACATAGCTTTGGTATATCCCCCTAACACCTGAACCTATTTTTTCTTTTACAAGGAGCATGTCTGATTTTTTTGAAAAGTCGACGATTGTAAGGGTTGAAAATAAATTTTCTCTAAACTCTTTTGTACCGCTTGAAATTATTGGGATGTGTCTTGTATTTTGAGTTGTCGTATTTAGTGCTCTTTGCATGCGAGTTACGCCGCTATTTAGTTTTTGGAGGTATATTTCGCTTGATATTTGATTAAAAGAGGGAGAAAAGTAGTATTCACCATATGCCATGTACTTAAAATCCGGCGATATTACTCCTTGGCTTCTCATTTCGAGTTTATTTTTTATTTGAGATATATTTATTTCATTTCCGCCTGCACTGACATTGTATTTTACGAATTTTTTTGAAGGAGGAAATTTTGGTTTAAAATCTTTATCTTGGGGTTGTTGATACGGAAAAGTTTTTCTGTCCTCAAGGTTAACATTCTTTGCCTTTTCTCTCCATTCTTCCCAAGTTTGCACCATTGGTTCGCTTTCTTGTCTGTTTTTGAATGAAAAAGGATTTTTAAACTCAAATGCTTGCGCAAATTGTTTTGTTGAGAGCAAAAAGACAAAAAGCATTAGAAAAACTTTTTTCATATTTATACAAGACCTTCTTTAAGGGCTGTTATCGCTGCTTTTGTCCTGTCTGTGAGGTAGAGTTTTTGTAAAATACTGTGTACATGCGCTTTTGTGGTCGATAAGGATACAACAAGTTTTTGTGCAATTTCCTGGTTTGAAAGTCCATCCACAATTAAAGAAAGCACCTCAAGCTCCTTTTTTGTAAGACCGTATTTATTATTTAGACTTTTTGTTTTGTCTTGAGTATTTTCTTTTTGTTCGTTTATACTGCTTAGGACAACGCGTGCGATTTGAGGATCAAGCCAGCCGGCTTTTTGATTTACCGCTTCAATTGCATTTTTTAGCGTTTTTTCGTCAGACCCTTTCATAATATAGCCGTCCGCACCTGCTCTAAGCGCGGCAAAAATATCATCAGAGCTATCTCTTGATGTAAACATAAGTATTGATGAATTAAGTTTTGCTTCTTTAATTTTTCTTGTAGCTTCAATACCGTCTATCTTGGGTAAGCCTATATCCATTAAAATTACATCCGGTTTAAGATGTAGTGCAAGGCTAACCCCTTCTTGCCCGTCTTGCGCTTGTCCTACCAGTTCAAAGTTGGGGGTATTTTCTACAATAATTGCAATACCCATCCTTGCAACCATATGATCTTCAACTATTAAGATTTTTATTTTGTTTTCGTTCATAATAAAACCTTGTCCTCAAGAGCAGCACTTTTAAGACAAAAAGTGAATTTCGAGCCTTTATTCGGTTCGCTTTCAACCCATATTGTGCCGTTATGCGCCTCGACTATTCTTCTTGAAAGATATAGCCCTAAACCTGTTGAGCAGGAGCGTTTTTTGCTTGTTCCTTGTGAAAATCTTTTGAATAGTTTTTTCTGGTCATCCTGACTAAGTCCGACTCCATTGTCTTTTACGCTTAAAACAAGGTCTTTACCTGTTTTTTTAGCACAGACGTTTATTTTTGTATTTTCGCCCCCATGTTTTATTGCGTTGCCCAAAAGGTTTAAAATTACCCTTCTTATCTCATTTTTATCCGCATTTATTTCTATATTATCGCTGTTACAGTCTATTTCAATATTGCTTCCGTTTTGTTTGAATAAAATATCAAGCTCTTTGATGCAATCTTTAATCAATTCGTTTATTGAAAATCTTGTTTTACACAGAAATATTTTGCCTGCTTCATATCTGTACACCTCAAGTAGCGCATTTGTAAGACCCAGCATATCCTCGTTGCTTTTTTTCATGGCTTCGAGCAGCTCTTTTTGTTTCTGTGTTGTTTCTCCGAGAGTTCCGTTTAAAATAAAATCTAAACCGCTTATTGCCGCAAGTAAAGGCGTTCTTAAATCATGAGTTAGGGTTGCAATAAAATCATCTCTCAGTCTTTCATTTTCTCTTTGGTAAGATACATCTCTTAAAACACCTACAACAAAAGGGTTTGAGCCATCGTTTATTTTTGCAAGACTTATCTCTACAGGTATTTTAACGTCGTTTTTATAATTTATCAGGCTAAAATCCCTAAGAAAAAGCGGCTCGTTTAGTTTGAACGGGTTTTGTATTCTTTGGTTTTTTTCATTGATAATCAATTCAAAAAAATTTTTATTTAAAAGCTCTTTTTCTTCAAGACCGAAAAGTTTGCAAGCAGCTTGATTTAGTGATACCAGCAAATTATCTTTTTTAAAAGTAACAATTCCGTCCGCGCAGTTTGTGAATATGGCATTCAGTTTTTCCCTACTCTCCCAAAGTTCTTTTGTTCGTTTTTGTACTAAACTTTCGAGATTTTTGGAATATTCTTCAAGCTCTGTATTTGCTTTTTTTAATTGTATGATTTTTTCCCTGAGAGCTCTTTTTAAATTTGTTCGCTCTATAGCGTTTTTTATATTCAAAATTAAATCGTCGTTATTCCAAGGTTTTTCAATATACTTAAATATTCCGACTTCATTTATTGCCTTTATTGCGTTTTCCTTGTCGGCATAGCCGGTTAAAAGTATTTGAGTTGTTTCTGCCTGCAAGGGTAATTCTTTTATACGGGAGAGAAATTCAATCCCGTCCATTTCAGGCATGATAAAATCTGAAATTATAAGCTCGCAAGAGTTGTTTTTCAGATATTCAAGCGCATGTTCAGGATTGTTAAATGTTACCGTATCTCTCAGCCCTTCAAATTTTAAAAGGGTTGAGAGAGTCTTTGTAACCATAACCTCGTCGTCTACAAGTACAATTTTCCCATTAGTATCCATACTTACAGGATAGTTTATTTATTTTCTTATGACAAATTTTTTACAAAAATATAAATTTTGTTACATAATGGCAAATTTTATTTCTTACGAGTTTTATAGTTTCAGTTAATGAGAATAAAATTTATAAAATTACTTTACAAATGCTTGTTTTTTAAACATTGAGTGTGAAATAATTTTTATAGGTAAAAATGAACCTTACATTGCAAAAAGTAAATACGGGAAAAGTTTATAAAGACCGTGGATTGTCAAAAGAAACTGCGGTTAGCTCGGCTCCCCAAAATGCAAGTATAATTCCCATTTCTTTTACAGGTTCAGGACTTTTTTCTAAACTCACAAAGGACACCACGAGTTTTAGTAACTACAATGCACACAAGATTAAGCTTGATGAAATATTTGGTGATGAGTTTTCAAAAATGGAAGACGAGTTGCTTGAAATATATCGCAACTTGAATATGAAAAGCAGAATAGTACTTGATGAAACAGGGAAAGTCACTTTTGTTGATGATGGTGTTTTAACAAAACTTTTAAAGAGTGCATTATATCCGTTTAAAGATTTGTGGCTCGACCTTAGCAGTTGGATGTTAAGAAATCTGGCTAAAGCAAAAAGCGTACCCCCTGTTTCAAACATAGCTCAAAATGCGCTTAATTCTCCGTTGCTTAAAAAGAGGGCAGATGTAAAAAAAGCTGAAGAACTTTTTTGTATTTTGCAAGGCTCTATGAATGACATAGCAAAGGAAGAAAAAATATTTTCAAAAATAAAGTCCAACGGTCATCTGGCAGCTGCTGCAAATGAAAATTTGCAAAAATTTGCGGATCACCCTGAAAATGTTTTAAATAATATAATTCATGCTGCAAGCAGCGTTAAGGGTAACTATAAAACGGCGGACGAGCGTACACTGAACCGTATTTTTACCGGTCTTGTAAGTTCTACCATGGCAGGAATTGATTTTTATAATATTTCAAGAATGCAAAATGACAATGATGCACTTGCAAAAAAATCGCAAAGAAAACGTTTCAAACAGGAATCTTCAAGAATTTTGCTAAGTGCCGGTATGACCTTTCTTTCATTGGGTGCGCTTTCAAAATATGCAAACTCTAATAAATATTTTGCGCTCATGACAATCTCGGGTACGGCTCTTGTTTCTGAAGTTTTGTCAAGGATTTTTAACCACATGCCGCTAAGACCGCTCAGTCCCGATGAAGCAAGAGATTATTCATACCATAAAGCTGCAAAAAAACATAAGAACGATAATATAAATGAAAAAGCGCCAAATTCGCAATATTTACTAAATTCTCTACCCTCGGTATTTAGTCAATTTGACACATCTGCAAGTGAGTCCGGTAAAAATACCGGTTTCAAGGGTATCGGTGAGTCCGGCAAGAAAAATGGCGAGAAAACAAGCAACATTTTAAGTTTTAAAAACGTGTTGAGTGTGTTTGCTATTTTGCTTGCAGCAGGGCTGGGTGTTTGTTTTGCAAGAAGCAAAAGCAAAACAATTGACGGTTTCTTAAATTCTCTAAAACAAGGTCTTGATGATGCATATGGCATGATTACCAAAAAAGACTTTGAAGTTGAGTATGAAAAATATTCAAAAATGCTTGATAAAATTGATAATGAGTATAAAATGCACGGCTTTGCCCAAAAATTTAGGGATGCGCTTTCAGATACAGAAAAATATACAAGAATAACAAAGAATGTAAACGGTAAGGATGTTGAGTTTGTAAAGGTCGGAAGGGTTGACAAAAAAGTCGTGTCACCCTTATTTAGGGCAATTACATATCCGTTTAGTTTCATGTGGAGTGCAGTTAGTTTTCCTGCAAGATTTGTCAGAAGTGCGTTTTTGCATGAGTCGCCAAAAGATATTTCAAAAGTTACATCTGACGATTTGACAAGTCTATACAAAATCTTTGATAACGCTTCAAAAAAAGTCGAGTCAGGTAAAATGACAAACGCTGAACTTGAGGAGTTTATAAAAAGAAAAATAATTATGGGGGCAGAGAATAAAACAGGTAAATCAACCTATAAAAACTCCTCGCTTGCAGCTATTTCAAGACCTTTTGTAACCCTTATTGCCAGCTATTTCTTTGTAAATGATTATCGTAACGAGGTGCTTATAACCTCGCATGGCGAAGATGTGGAAGGTGCAAATGCAGTTGCTAAAGAGCGTGTTATGCATAAAGTTTCAAACTTTTTCTTCAACTCTTTGCTTATGAACCTGTTTAATACGGTATTTGAAAAAGCCTACCATGGAAGCCTTTTGGGCGCAGGATTGGTCGCTGCCGCTACTGAATTTACAAATGAAAATTTGATACGTAAGTCAATCGGTGTTCCCACAAGAAAAATGACTCGTGATGAAATTATTGAACATGACAGGCAAAACCTTGAACGCGATGATTTTTGGGGTAAGTATTTCCGCTTTATGTCCATGTTGACAGGCAAAAAGACTATTTCGCAAAAAGCACAGGATGAAGAAAAGAAAAAGCAGCAAAAGAGCCTCAAGGCATAAAAAAGTTATATTTTTATGTTAAAATAATTCCGATACAAAATTGTTACGGAAGGAATAAAAATGAGCAAAGAAAACCCATCACAATTGGAAAAATTGCTGCTTGACGGGGTAGAAAGCAATACGCCCGAAGATATAAAAACAGATAAAATTTTTGATTATGACAATAAAAATAAATTTACTTTTACTCTTACAAAGGATTTGGTTGAAAAGCTAGAGCTTAGAAAATGGTTTGATTCTTATAAAAAAGAGGCTATGGTGTCAACTGCGGGTATTAGAGGGCCACAAAATGTTCTATACCCTCATGATACAAGATTTCCGATTAATACAATCGGCATAACCCTTGCTACTCTTGCAAAAGCACTTGTTTTAAAAGAAAAATACCCCAATGATGAGTTAATTAAACTTGTAGGTTGTGAGGTGCGATATAATTCAAAAACTTATCTTGATATTATTGCACGTATTCAAAGTGCCCTTGGCATAAGAACTCTAACGCCGCTCAACCGTCAAACAATACCAATCTGGCTGGCTTCTTTTTTAGCTTTTAAGCTTGATTTGGTCGGTGCGGAATATATAACAAGCTCGCATGGTATAAGCGTAAAAAATGCGACAAAAGACTTAAACAACCAAGGGTCGCAATTTTTGCCGGATGAAAGTATTGAGTTCGTTAATAAAATTGAAGAAATTCTAAACACCGTTGATAAGGATGGTGAATATAGAATTGACTTTGAGGCTTCTGAAAATGACCTTATTGATGAAAAAACCATGCAAAAGCTAAACAACGGCATAGATTTGTATGTTGAATATTTAAAAAACGGTGTTGCAAATCAAAAAAACATAGAACTCATAAAAAATTTCGACAAAAAAATCGTCATTGATGCTGTTGGCGGCGCTGCTTATAACACTTTAAGCAAAATTTTGGAAAAACTTGGTATACAAAAGAATTTTGACTGGCTAAATACTCAGGAAGATCCGTTCTTTCACTCTATCGGAAAGGACATAAAGGACGGTAAATTCTACGATTGGTCGCTCGATATAACTGTTGTTGCAAAAAACAAAGAGGGCAGGGAGTATTTCCCTGTTGTTGAGTCTTTAAAATATGACGAAAAATTGAAAAACTATCCGATAGGTACGGTTTGTCTTGTAACAGACCCTGATCATGACAGGTTGAGCGTTGTTCAAATAGAAGATATTAAAAATAAAGCAAAAGTAAACGCTGTCGGGGTTGATACCATTGAGCTTGATAATGAGCGCATTTTGTGTGTCTTTAGTGCAAATCAGGCATTTTTAATGATTATGGACTTTTGGACTCAAATGCTAAAAGAAAGCGGTGATTTTGATAAGCACAAAAGATTTATCATAAAAACAACCGCGAGCTCAAAGACTTGGGACGAGTGGGCAAAACATAACGGTATTGCTGTCATTAACACCCCTGTAGGTTTTAAAGAAATTGCAAATGCGACAAAAAAAATTGAATATCAAATTGAACAGGGTGTTAAAGATATTAAAATAAAAGACATTTTTGCAAAAACAATTTCTTTGGGTGATTCTCCAAGAATGATTTTTGGCGGTGAAGAATCAGGCGGTATGATTATTGGCGCACAAGAGATTATAAAATCCCTAAACGGAAGATGTGCGCTTGCCATGAGAGAAAAAAGCGCTACAGAAGCTATTATTGTTACATCTGCGCTTGTTGCAAGTTTGGATGCTTCCCTGTGGGAGCACTTGGCTCGTGTTTATGACAAAAATAATATAGTTGCAAAATATGACGTAAGGGAAGATATTGCTTATTACAACGAGTCCGAGCCTAATATAGAAAAATTAAAAGAAGCAAAAAAACTGGGTGAGGGGCTTAGAACAAAAAATGATATCTTTTATCTTGCTCTAGCAATAGGAATGCTTGAGAATAAAATCACCCTTGAAAATGTTAAAGAGATTTTATCCTCCACATTTAAAAATTTAGATTTTTCAAATTTGTCGGATGTAAAATTTGTTGGCGATGGCACGTATTTTGATTTTACGGACAAGTTTGTTGAAATTCGACCATCAGGTACCGATGCAAAGACAAAAGCCTATGCCGGAGGAGCAAACAGAGATGAACTTTTTGTATTTGCAAAAACTCTTGGCAACTACAGCGGAGATTTGAGCGAGGAATACAAAAAATATCTGAGCGAAGATTATGTAAACAGTGTTAAAGAAAAGTCCCTTGAGGTATATGAAAAATTTGCAAGAACAGATGAGGACAAAAGAGAATTTAAAATTCCAAACTACAAAGACACATTTTTGAAATAATAAAAACGCCTCCTTTTGGAGGCGTTAATTTTTTATAAAAGTTTTTCTATATTTGAAATAATTGAAGATTTTGGCATTAAGCCTACCATAATCTCTTTTGCTTCACCGTTTTTAAAGAGTAAAAGGCTTGGCAAACCGCTTATTTGGTATTCTTTCGCGGTTTTTAGATTTTCATCAGTGTTGATTTTTACAACTTTTAATCTGCCTTCAAATTCCGAAGCAATTTCGTCTAAAAGCGGGCCCATTTTTCTGCAAGGACCGCACCATGGCGCCCAAAAGTCAACAAGTGTAAGACTTTCGCTCTTTAGAACTTCAGCTTCAAAAGTTGCATCAGTTATATCTTTAGCATTACTCATTGTTTGTTTTCTCCTTTTTTACGTATTATAATCACAATTATCATTATATGCAAGTTGCCAAAATGGATATAGATAATATTATAAAAAATTTAAAAAACGATAATAAAACAAATGCCGTAAAAAGAACAGAATTTGTCGAGTTTATGGAGAAGGCGGCCGATCCTTATATTGTTTTGATTTGTTGTATTTTAAGTTTAAGAACTAACGATAAAACAACTTATCCTGCAGCCATGCGAATGCTTGAGCTTGGCAAAACTCCGCAGGAGATTATGAATATTGAATATGAAAAACTGAGCAATGCTATTTATCCTGTGGGGTTTTATCAGAATAAAGCCCGTCAAATTATTGATTTATCAAGAGAAATTGTTGAAAATTATAATTCAAAAGTTCCTGATACTATTGAGGAGCTTGTTAAGTTTAAGGGTGTCGGCAGGAAAACGGCAAATTTGGTTTTAGCCAAGGGTTTTAACAAACCCGCAATATGTGTGGATGTCCACGTTCATAGAATTTGTAATCGTTTAGGCTATATAAAAACAAAAGACCCGCAAGAAACAGAGTTTGCCCTTAGAGAAAAATTGCCAAAAAAATATTGGATTGATTTTAACACGCTGCTTGTTACTCATGGGCAAAATATTTGCAAACCTCAAAGACCTTTGTGTGACAAGTGTTCTATAAATAAATTTTGCAAACAAATAATAAAATAAGGGGCATATTGCCCCTTAGTCTTTGTTCAGCTCTCTGTCCATTGCCTCAAGAGTACAGCTGCACTCGTCAAAGGCTTTTATTTTCTCTTTTAATACTCTGAATTTTTCTTCTTCTTCAAGTTGTTCTTCAACAAACCAATTCAAAAAGTTCATTGTGGCAAAGTCGTCTGTTTCTTTTGCGTTTTTGTATAGAGTGTGTATTCTTGTGCTTATCATTTTTTCATGCTCTATGGCATCTTCAAGCACATCTTGAGCATTTACCCAATCAGTATCAGGTGCTTCAATTTTCTGATAAGTAATTTTTTTATCTCTTAACAGCAAATAATCATAGATTTTTTGCGCATGTTCAAGTTCTTCTTTTGCTTGGTTTTTCATAAATTTAGCAAAACCGTCCATATTTATTTCGCTAAAATATGTAGACATTGCAAGATATAAATAAGCGCTGTAAAATTCAAAATTTATCTGTTGGTTTAAAAGTTCGTTTGTTTTATTGTCCATTGTGGTTTTCTCCTTCAAATTTATTTTCCCAGAGTCCATGCAGGTTGCAGTGTGCAAATGCATCAAATTTCTTGTCGCATTTGCATTTGAACTTCATCTCGGGCTGTTCGTGTGGGTGGAGATATTTCCTTTTTACCCATTTTTGGTCTTTTGAAATTACTTCAATAAATTGGATATAATGCTCATCTTCCATGGGGTGAGGCATAGAGCCTACTCTTACGGTTTTGTCGTCCCCGTTTTCCTCTAATACCGGAATGTGTTTTTCGCCGCTTTCCACTGAAGTTTTTGGTACAACTAATTCCATCGGTTGGTTGCAGCACACAAGTTCACCGCCGCCTGAAAGTACCACTTCAACAATGTTTCCGCACACATTGCATTTGAAAATATCGAGTTTATTTGTCATTTTGCTTCCTTTCTTTTAAAAAAAGAATATGCAAAATGACTTAAAAATTTATTCCCCAAAAGAGTTATTTGCGTTTGTGTTTGATATTTTTTTCAAGTTTTAAAAGTTTTTTTGCACTCTCAATTGCTTCATCTTCACTGTAGAAAATATTTTCTTTTCCCAACTGTTCGCTTATCCCAAGATTATCCAATTGTTGTAGAATTTTTGAATTTTTTATAACAAGGTGTGCGGTTATATTTTGCGATTTTAGTCTTGTAATAATATCCTCTAGAGCAAAAACAGCACTTATGTCAAGAATATTTTCAGATTCGTAACATACAATGAGGTATCTTGTGCCAAGTACTTCTTCAAAATGTGAAATAATCTGCGTTGCACTGCCAAAGAAAAATTCACCGAAAATGTGAACAACTCTTATTTTATACCCTGCTTCGCTTTGTAGTTTTTTCTCTATTTCTATTGAGTGCTTATCTTCAATATCTTTGAATTTTACATTTGTACTGTCCGCAAGCTGTTTTGCAAAAATAAGTGCCGATAAAACAATGCCTGTACTTACGCCCAGTATTAAATCGTAAAATATTGTAAGGAAAAATACGGTAAACATAACCGCTAAATCTTGTTTTGGCGCGTATTTAACAATTTTTAAAAGCTTTGTGTCTACAATATCAAGACCTACCTTGAAAAGTATTGCAGCAAGGGCGCTCAGAGGTATTTTATTTGCAAAGTCATGAGCAAAAAGCACTGTTAAAAGCAAAATTATGGCACAGACAATTGCGCAAAATCTTGTTTTAGCACCGGCTTTTATTGCCGCAGCAGAGCGCATTGTGGCGCCTGAGCCTGCAACTGCCCCAAAAAGTGAACACAGCATGTTGCCTACACCTTGCGAGAGAACCATTTTCTTTGTATTGCAATTTGTTTTTGTAAGAGAATCAACGACAAGATTTGTTAAAAGGCTCTCGGATGTGCAAACAATCGCGATAATAAGTGCAGGTATTAAAAGTGCTTTGATGTTTGAAAAATCCGCCCATATTACGCTCGGAAGTTTTGATGTAACTCCCCCGACCGTTGGTAAATCAAAATTATAAAGAGCTGATACTATGGTGCTTACAACCAGAGCAAGAATTTGTGACGGGATAATTTTTGTAATATATCTCGGTGTGGCAAAAATTATTGTCAAGGTCAAAATTCCTATCAAAAGCGCGCTTTCGTTAACATTTTGCAATGCGGATAAAAAGCCTTTTAGTGCTAACATTGGGGTAGGCAGCGATTTTGCTCCCAAAAAAGGATTTAATTGCAATATTATTAATATCACCCCGACAGCGTTCATAAAGCCTGATATAACAGGGTAAGGTACATATTTTACTATTTGTGTCAAGTTTGTGCGCGAAAGTATTATCTGAAATAACCCTGCGAGGAATATTACGGCAAAAAGCGATTGTGTGCTTCCGTTTAAAACCGTGAGCGCTGAAGCGCAAACAATTGCCGCAGGGCCTGTAGGGCCTGATAAAAGGGGTTGGTTGCAACCCAGAAGTCCAACCGTAAAACAAAGAATTATTGCGCCCCAAAGTCCGCTTGACGCGCCTGTGCCTATTGCAACACCGAATGCAAGTGCTTGCGGCAGCGCTATAACCGCTCCTAAGGCTCCTCCCGTTAAATCTCCGAATATATTTTTTAATTTAATTTCACTTGACTTTATGTTCATAGTATAATGCAATTATACCAAAAAAAGTAATGGAGAAATATGACATGGCTAAAGAAATGTTTACGGGCGCACAAATTTTCCTTAAATCTCTTGAAGCGCAAGGAGTCAAAGAGATTTTCGGTTATCCGGGCGGCGTCATTTTAAACATTTATGAAGCGTTATATAATCAGGATAAAATCAAGCACTATCTGGTAAGGCACGAACAGGCAGCAATACATGCCGCTGAAGGTTATGCAAGAGTTTCGGGACGCCCCGGGGTTGCCCTTGTTACATCAGGTCCGGGGGCTACAAATACGGTAACAGGTATTGCAAATGCTTACTATGACGGTTATCCGCTGGTTGTTTTTACGGGGCAGGTTTCAACTGAGCAAATAGGTAACGATGCCTTCCAAGAGGCCGATATAGTTGGTATTACACGTTCGTGTTGCAAACACAACTATCTTGTAAAAGATGTTAAAGACTTGGCAAGGATTATAAAAGAAGCTTTCTTTATTGCGACAACCGGTAAACCCGGGCCTGTCGTTATTGACATGCCAAAAGATATTTTGGTTGCAAAAGCTCCTTTTGAATACCCAAAAGAAGTTAAACTTGCAGGATATAACCCGACATATAAAGGGCACCCTTTGCAAATTTCAAAGGCGCTGAAACTTATAAGGGAAGCTCAAAGACCGGTTATAATTTCAGGCGGCGGTGTTTTGCAGGCAGGCGCTTCATATGAGCTTACTAAATTGGCTCAACTTTTAGAAATTCCTGTGGCACACACTCTTATGGGTAAAGGAACTTATCCCGAAAGCTCTCCCCAGAGCCTTGGAATGCTTGGCATGCATGGAAATTATTGGGCAAATTACGCGGTTGTACATGCCGATGTTATAATTGCGGTAGGTACTCGCTTTAACGATAGGATAACAGGTTGCCTGAAGCGTTTTGCAAGAGATTCTCAAGTTATTCATATAGATATTGACCCTTGTTCAATTTCTAAAAATGTTAAGGTGGATATTCCTATTGTAGGGGATGCAAAAAATGTTTTAAAAGCAATGATTGAGGAGCTTACCTCAAAACCGATTGTGATAGACCACACAGTAAAAGAAAAATGGCTTAATCAAATTGATGAATGGAAGAAAAAGCGTGCAATTCCCGAGTGTCCGTCGGATAAATTAAGCGCAGTTAAAGTGATTAAGACAATTTATGAATATACAAAACCTTTTCATCCTATTGTTACAACAGAAGTCGGACAACATCAGATGTGGTGTGCACAGATTTTTAAATTTGATGAGCCTCGCCATTTCATTACCTCGGGCGGACTCGGCACAATGGGCTTTGGGTTCCCTGCTGCAATAGGGGCTGCTGTTGCGGATAAAAACGCCCTTGTTTTAAACATTGCAGGTGACGGTTCAATTCAGATGAATATTCAAGAGTTGGCAACTTGTATGGACTACGGTTTAAAAGTTGTAAATTGTGTTATAAACAACGGATATTTGGGCATGGTACGTCAGTGGCAGGAAAAGCTTTTTAACGAACACTACAGTCAGACAAAGATATCCTCACCTGATTTTGTAAAGCTGGCAGAGGCCTATGGGGCAAGAGGTATAAGGGTTGAGAAAGAACAAGATATTATACCTGCACTAAAAGAGGCTATGGAGTCGAATTGTTCAGTGTTTATAGATTTTGTTGTAGAAAGTTTTGAAATGGTGTATCCTTGGGTACTTGCAGGACAACCACTGAACAAGGTATTGCTTTCAAATGATCAAAAGGTATGCTAGGAGAGATTATGAGCACATTACATACTTTATCTATACTTGTAACAAATGAAGCGGGCGTATTGTCGCGCGTTGTAGATTTATTTTCAGGTCGCGGTTATAACATAGAAAGTTTGACTGTTGCCCCAACGATTGACAGAAACTATTCAAGAATTACCATAACAACAGTTGCAACAAGCGAGGCAATAGAGCAAATTTGCAAACAATTACACAGATTGATACCTGTTTTAAAAGTTTCGGATTTGTCCGTTAATGAGGCAATTGAGCGCGAAATTGTGATGGTTAAAATACAGGTAAAAGACGAAGATGCCGACAAAATATTGCGCATAGCAGAGGTTACGGGTGCAAAAGTCATTGATATTACAGACAAGAACTATACTTTGCGCATGGTTGCGGATGAAAAGCAAATTCAAGCCTTGATTGAGCTTATAAAACCCTATGGTTATAAAGACTTTGTAAGAAGCGGAAAAGTTGCCATAGCAAGAGGCTAGATGATTTTATTATTTTCATCTACATGAACAATTTTTGGTACAAAGTTTTGTTGTTCCTGTTCGTCTAAAATTGCATAGGCAACAATAATTACCTTATCACCCTTTTGCACTTTTCTTGCCGCTGCACCGTTAAGGCATATTGTGCCGGAGTTTTTTTCTCCCTCAATAACGTAGGTTGAAAACCTTTCCCCATTATTTATGTCTAATATTTCAACTTTTTGATTGGCTTTTATATCAGATGCCTCAAGCAGAGTTTTATCTATGGTAATTGAGCCGACATAGTTTAAGTTTGCATCGGTTACTGTGGCTCTGTGTATTTTTGCATATAAAAATTCCATTAACATAGCCTTATTATATAGCAAAAACAAAAAACAACATAAAAAAAACTGACCCGAGAGAGCCAGTAAATTTACCACATATTAGAGAGAGGAATTAGAGAGAAAACTTTGAAACTTGTTAAGCCATATTATCTTTACAAGTATACTATTCCCCTATTAATTTTTTTTATAACACTTTAAATAAAAAATGTTTACGTTTTGTTACAAAAAAGTTTGCAAAAATTATTTTCCTATGCAAAAGTTCATAAAAATATCATTTAAAATATCTTCTGTTATTACCTCGCCGCTAATTTCGCCAAGGCATGTTATAGAAGCTTTTAGGTCAATACTTATTAAATCTTGTAACTCGTTGTTTTTTGCACCGTTTAGTGCGTTTTCAAGGGCTTCCAGCGATTTTTTAAGGCAATACTGTTGTCTTTGATTTGTTAGAAACTCGCTCTGAGTCGGGTTTAGGTCTGAAATTTCTTCATAAATTGCTTTTTTTAACTCTTCAATACCCTCTTTTGTTTTTGAACTTATTGAAATTTCATTGTTTTTTGTTTGGTTATTGCACAGGTCACATTTGGTTCTTACTATAATTCTTTTTTTGTCTTGTGCAAGGTTAAATATTTTTTCATCAGCCTCACAAATTCCAATCTGTCCGTCGTATAAGCAAAGAACAATGTCGGCTTCTTCTATTGCAGCCTTAGATTGTTCTATTCCTATGTTTTCAACCTTATCGGGGCTTTTGTCCCTGATTCCTGCGGTATCAATCAGAGTTGCGCTAATGCCGTTTATCTCAAGCGTTTCTGTAATAGTGTCGCGTGTTGTACCCTCTATTTCGGTTACAATAGCGCGTTTAAGATTTAAAAGCGTATTAAAAAGAGATGATTTGCCCGCGTTTGGTCTGCCTGCAACAGCTATTTTTATCCCTTGTCTTAAAATGTTGTGCATTTTTGCGTTTTTTAATATGTCATTTATTTCATCAATTGCACCTTGTACTTCTGTTATTATTTCTTCGTAGTCAACTTCTGCAACGTCTTGGGGAAAATCAAGTGAGGCAATGATTTTGCCCAAAATTGAACTTATTTTAGATTTTATTTCTTCTGTTTTTATTTTTAATAATCCACACAAGCTGCCTGCCGCACTATTAGCAGACTTCTGCGTTTTTGCGTTTATTAAGTCCAAAACAGCCTCGGCTTGTGACAAATCCATTTTATGATTTAAAAAAGCTCTTTTTGTAAATTCTCCACGTTGCGCAAGCCTTGCCCCTTTGTCTAAAATCATATTTAAGATGTGATTAATCACAACAGGTGAGCCATGTGTTTGAATTTCTGCCACATTTTCACCTGTGTAACTATGTGGAGCGATAAAGGGCAGGACAATTACTTCGTCTATTTTTTCACCATTATCAATTATCCAGCCATGGTTTATTACTTTTGGGATAATTTTTTTTGTAAAGATTTTTTGTACTATTTCAATAGCGTTCTCGCCGCTAACCCTTATAACGCCAATGCCTCCTTTGCTTAGTGGGGTTGCAATGGCACAAATTGTATCAAATGTGTAATTCATATGTGAATAATATCATGTTTAGGGTAAAATTAAAATTGATAATCGCCAAATTGGCATGACAACATAGGAGAGAATATGGATTTTGTAGGATTTACCCTTTCGATATTGCAGGCGCTTGCAAAGTTTGCAGGCAACTGGGGTCTGGCTATAATACTTTTGACAGTTATTGTAAGAGCTTGTATGTGGCCATCGAGTATCAGTCAACAGCGCTCTATGAGGAATATGCAGCTTTTGCAGCCTAAAATGAAGGCAATTCAAGACAGGTACAAAAGTAACCCTCAAATGATGCAACAAAAGATGATGGAGTTTTATAAGGAGCATAAATTTAACCCTATGGCGGGTTGTTTGCCTCTTTTGTTGCAGTTACCGATTTTTATTTTGCTCTACACTGCTCTTATGAGTCCTCAATTTATACAACAGGCAGGTGACGCGAGTTTTCTTTTCATTAAAAGACTTGATGCAACAATTAAGTCAACCGCAGGTCAATCATTTGACGGCAAATTTGTTGTCGGACCTTATGACAGTTTTACTGCAGGCAAGAGTGCAAAAGTATATCTTGAAGATAAGGTTTTGGACAATGTTAAAATTGACAGACCGACTAAGGCAATAGCAGTTCAGGGTGAAATTAAACCAAATCAGAATTTTGACCTTAAAATGTACCCTGACAGCTTAAAACTTACTTTTGCAGAATTAAAGGCAATTAAAAAAGTTGAGGTAAATGTAATAGATAACCAAACAAAAGAAACGGAAAAAGTAACATTTACCCCGATGAACAACATACTTGCGGCAAATGTTCCCGTTGCACAGGTTCAAAGCTCAATTCATTATGATGTCATATTCCTTGTTTTACTTTTTGCTCTTACTATGTGGGTTTCGCAAAAGGTTATGATGTCAACACAAAAAGGCGTTCAGCAAGACGCTACTCAGCAGGCAATTCAAAAGTCCATGGGTACGGTTATGCCTCTTATGATTGGTCTGACATTCATTTTTATTCCGATTCCCGCAGGTGTACTGCTCTATCTTGTAACAAGTAATATTTTCCAAATTGTTCAGACTGTTATAATAAATAAACAGCTTGATAAAGAAAATTCTCATAAAAATCAAGACAATTTAGCGGATGATGCAAAGGTAATTGAAGCCAAAGAAGTTAAGTAGAAACGTTTTTTAATATTTTTTAGCCCGCGTTTGCGGGCTTTTTTAATATTTCTTAATATTCTTTTTTTAATAAGCAATTTTTTTATTCAAAAAAACTTTATTAAAGAGTAAGGGAATTAAATTTAAAAGGAAGATAACAAGATATAATAAGACTTTAGAAAAAACTAAAGTATAAAAGATATATTTATTACTCTCTCTTAATATCCTCGTGTTTTAAATGTTTGCAATATTAGCAAACATTTTTTTTATTTGTAACATTAACTATATTATTGATTTGTTCAGTCTTTCGGTGCGTTTTGCGCTTAAAATGTTTCTTAATTTCATAATAGCTTGCGCATGCAGCTGGCAAACGCGCGATTCTGAGACATTAATTGCTTCTCCGATTTCTTTTAGTGTCATGTTTTCATGATAGTAAAATACAAGCAACATTCTTTCTCTTTCGGGCAGCTTTTTAAGTGCTGCTTCAAGTTCGCGTTTCGCGTCTTTTTTCTCTATTTCTTCTTCAGGGCGAGCACTGTTTTTATCTTCTATTGTGTCTATTATTTCGACACTTTCCTCACCGACACCTTTTTTATCGTAAATTGAGTCAACCGATGTATCAGAAGCTAAAATTTCGTCGATTTTTTCTTTTTCTATACCCATTACATCTGCTATCTCTTTATTTGTAGCAGCTCTGCCCAATTCTTGCTTTAGTCTTTCTGCGGTTAATTTTACATCTTTAATTTTTTTCCTTATTGTTCTTGGGAGCCAATCGTTAGACCTTATTCTGTCAATTATTGACCCTCTTATTCGCATAAGGGCATAAGTTTCAAATTTAGCACCTTTTGAGGGGGAAAATTTTTCAATTGCATCAATAAGACCCTCTACGCCGTAACTTGCTATATCCTCATAGGAAAAGCTTGGGGGAAGGTTTACTTTTACCCTTCCAATAACATATCGTGTAAGATAAATATATTGTACGATAAGCTTATCGCGCACAGTTTTATTGTTGCGATCAAGATAGTACTCTTCCCAAAGGTTTTTTAGCTCCTCGTCAGATAATCTTACTATTTTCCGATATGAATCGACCTCTATGTTTTGCTGATCCATTTAATACTATATCCCAAGTCCTATTTAACAATATTGTCATTTAATAATGTTTTTTTGACATCATATATCTATATGAAAACAGTTGTTTTTGTTCGCTTTTACGGATGATGTTATATTTTTTTTGATTTTGTAAAATTAAGCTGTTACAAATTGGTAACAATTTGAATATCCCTAATCAGCCGCGAAAGCGGCTCTTCTTTTTTAAAATTGGGGCAAGCATAAAGGTTTTTAAAAATAAATTAAATGTTTTGCAATATTTCGTAAAGCCCTGACGCTTCGTTAATTGATACATTGCCACTTGGGACTCTTAAAACCCTCACTCTTTTTATTGAGTCTTTAAACTCAATTGTTATTATATCGCCTTCTTTAATGACTTTTGCAGGCTTTGCGGGATTATCATTTACAAAAACTCTTGCACTTTCACAAATTGAATTTGCAACAGTTCTTCTTTTTATAAGTCTTGAAACTTTTAGGAACTTATCTAGTCGCATTGTACTTTTTTAACCTTGTACTCCTTGTGTTCCAAAAGCCTTTTCTCTATTTGCTCAAATGTTGCAAAACCTTCCTGTGCACCAAATTTTTCTATGACAGCAGCTGCATTTACAGAAGCATATGCAAGAGCTTTTTCAATGTCGTAGCCATATTTGTGAATAGTTGCTACAAGTGTTGAACTGAAGGCATCTCCTGCACCAAGTGTTGAAACTACTTTTGCGCTGAATTCCGGTGCATGATAAAAGTCTTTGCCGTCATAGCAGTATACACCGTATTTTCCATCGGTAATTACCGCAAGCGAATCTTGTTTGCAGTGTAATTTCTTGAGCATGGTTATAACATCAGGGTGAATTTCTTTGTCGGAAAATTTTTCATCTTTTGTATCGGGGCGAACTTGAATTTTTGTCAGCATTGAGGCTTCTTCTTTGTTCATTACAACTATTTTTGCTGTTTTAAGTATGTTATTAAAGTATGCTTCCCCTTTTTTTATAGCGGTACTTCCGGCATTAATTGCCAAATTTATATTGTTTTTTGCCGCAAAATCGGCAATTTTATCCAATAACTTATTTGTATCTCCTGCAAGGGGTGCCACATAAATCCATTTTGTATTTTTAAAAACGTCAAAATTTATTTCATCCTCGCTAATTTTAGAATTTGCACCGCGGTGAGCAAGTACTGTCCTGTCCCCTTGAAAACTTACAAGTATAATTGAAAAACCGCTGAGATAATCTTTTGAAGTAATAATATTTGATGTATCAACCCCATCGTGCTCCATTTTGCTTTTTATAACCGGGGCAACTTCGTCATTGCCAAGTTTAACGATGGTTGATGTTTTAAGTCCTAAATTTGCAAAGTTAGCTGCGGTATTTACCCCTCCGCCGCCAATATTTCTTGAAAATCCGTCTATTTCAACTTTTGCACCATAAGGAAAAGACATAAACTCTGTTTTTTTCTTTAGCGAGTTAACCGAAACAATATTTGCACTGTCACTTTCAACAAAAACGTCAAGTGTTGCAGAACCTATCGTAATAACGTCATACATTGGACAATTCCTCTTTATAAAATATCTTTTCTTTATTATACTATAATAACTTTGTATCGAGTCTAAAAATGTTTATAAAATCTTTAAAATTAAAAAATTTCAGAAATTATAACCATTTGCAACACAATTTTGCAAAAAGTAAAACTCTCTTTGTGGGTAAAAATGCGCAAGGAAAAACTAACCTGCTTGAGGCTGTTTATTACCTTAGCACGCTAAGTTCAAACAGAGTTAAAAAAGATTCCGAACTTATAAAATTCAATGAACAAAATTGCAGCATAAGTGCGCAATGTATAAAAAGCGACACTGATGTTTCACTTGAGGTCATTATCAATCCGCCAAAGAATAAAATTTTAAAAGTTAATGGGTTAAAGAAAAATAAATCTCAGGATTTTCTAAGAGTTTTAAAAGCTGTGAGTTTTTCTGCTGCAGATTTAATGCTTATGAGAGGTGAGCCTTCAAATCGACGCAAATGGCTTGATTTGGCTATTTGTCAGGTTTATGGGGCATACTATGATAAACTTGCAAAATATAACAAAATAAGGCTGCAAAAAAGCAACTTTTTGACTCAAGGTTATAATGATGAAGGTCTTTTGGACGCTTTTAACACTCAAATGTCAATTGCTGCAGCAAATATTGTTTATCTGAGAATCAAATTTTTGGCAGAGCTTGAAAAAATAGCTTCAATAAAGCATAAAACCGTATCTAACGGCGAAATTTTGTCTTTTTGTTATGAATCTGATATACCCGATGGATTTGGCTTAAAAGAGCTTTGCGAGTTTATATATGACAAATTATGTAAAATTAAGGATGATGAAATAAGGCGTGCTCAGTGCCTTTTCGGACCGCACAGAGATGATATTTCTTTTTTTATAAATGATGTTGACGCAAAAAAATACGCCTCTCAAGGTCAACAAAGAACCCTTGTGCTTGCGCTGAAGCTTGCAGAACTTGACATTATAAAAGAAAAAACAGGCGAGGAACCGGTATTATTGTTGGATGATGTTCTTGCAGAACTTGACAATGTAAGACAAAACTACCTTTTAAGAGCAATTGGCGAAAATACCCAAACAATTATCACAAGTGTAGATACGCTTGCATTTGATGAGGAATTTTTATCTGATGTTGATATTGTAAATATTTCTCAGGGGCAAATTGTTTAGAGTTATAATTTTGGCACCTTTAGATTTTCCTCTAACTCTATTGGTAATTTTTGCCCTTTCTTGGCTTTGTAGTGCAGTCCCGGAGAAACAATACCGCTTAAAAGACCTACTCCGCCGCCAACGGAGCCGCCAATTATAACACCTGTTATAACATTTCCGCCCGCCACACCTATTGCAGCACCCAGACCCGTTCCAAAGCCGCCTATCGAGAGGGTATATGCGACTATTTTTTTAGCCGTATCCCCTGCACCAAGTTGCAGATAATCTTTTTTACCCGTAATTTTTGCTACGATTGGCAAATTTTTACCGTCAGGGAAAAGAATGTGGGTGAAATTTATGCAAACAATTGCATTTCTTGAAAACCAGCGCGGCTTTTGAATTTTTACTATCTTTGCAATCAGCGACGAACCTTTTGGGATAATGCAAGTACCTTCAATGGTTGATAACCCCTCCAATAGGTCAAACTGCACAAAATCGCCCTCTTTATAGTATTTTGAGTTAAAGTTTTGCGAAAATGTAACTTCTATGACATTTTCTTTTTGAACTATGTTTGAAAAGTTTGTTACTTTAACCAAATTAATTTTTGAATATTTGTTATCTTTTAAATGCTCGACCGTAACTTCGTTGTCACAAGGCGGATTTTCAAAATCCTGCGCAAGGGTAGATGGAGTATTTAGCGCAATTATGAATGCAATTAAGACTAATGCGCTTAGTATTTTTTTAAACATTGTTATCTCCTTTAAAATTTTTGTCGAGCAGTTTTTTTCTTTGTTGGGCTTGAAATTCGAAACATTTTTTTACTATAAAATCAACATCCCTCTTGTTTGAGGTTATAAAACTCAGTGATGTTTCATAATATGTTGTTGAATTTATAACTGTTGGTTTAACTTTAATTAATTTAGCACGGGTTTTTATAATGTTATCAGGGAAAAGAATTGAAAGCTCAATATTTTTGTCGTACTTGGATATATCTTCATCAAGTATAACTCTTATGCCGTTGGCACTTAAGTCTTTTGAATCGGTTTTTATGTTTTTTGTGTACGTAGGTGTTTTAAGATTTATAATTGTTTTGACTTTTAAGCCTACTCTTATAAATTCCCTTCTTTGTATTTTATCAACACTCTGTGGCAGTAAAAGTTCGCATTGTTGATTTTCGCAACTTTCAAGTCTGCATTTAAGCCTAAATACACCGTTTGCAGTGTAAATGTATAGTTCAAGGGTCTGACCTTTCGGGTAATTAAACTCTGTATATTTATTTGTCGGTTTTGTAAAAAATAAAGACTTGTCGCTTGAGCGTATAAAATTGCAAAAAAATCTGACAGTGCAATCTATACTCCTTGCAATAATTTCAACCCTTTTTGCTTCTTTGATGTAATTTAGGTAATCTTTCATATTTTGTAATTATAGCAGATTACAATTTATTTGAAAACGCATATTTATCAACTTTATTAATATACCCATTCGGGCTATTTACGAAGTTCTTTAAGACTTTTATTATTCTTATAGTGCATATTCCACTCTCACTCGTAAACTGTTTTGCCCGATAACTTTGGTTATCGGCTTTTTTTATCAATTCGTGCTATACAAGCCTAAATCTTCTTTTGACCAGCATTCTTTTGTCTGCAATAAAATCGTCGGTACTCATAAAAATTTTTGGGAAATTTTTAGAGCACATAAGACTTACCTGTTGTATTAATTGCGTGCTTGCGCAACATAGAGCGATATTATTTCTGATAATAATTTCAAGGGTCTTTGTATCTTTAAAGCATTCAATGTTTGTACAATCAAGTGCGCAAGTTTTGTTTTTTGTTTTGCTTATTAGTTTTTGTGCGCAAACGATATCAAAAATTTTAGTTTCAAATTTTAAAAACTTTCTGCCGCTTATTTTTTTTGTAACAAAATCCATTTTGTTGAGTCATCCTTTTGTGTGCACATGATAATTCTAAGTTTTTTTATGTCCGTATTTAATCGTTACTTGGTTTGATATTTTTTATACTTTTGTTTGATGCGCAATTTGTTTTTTTAATTTTGTTTATGTTAATATTACTGCATAATGGATATACTTGGATTATTTAAAAGACCGCAAAAGGATGATTTGTTCAATAAGTTTCCCGATGGCGTATTAATTGTTTCGCTTGAGGGTAAAATTCTTGATGCAAATTCAAAAGCACTTGATATGTTTAAAGTTTCCAAGTCTGAAATTGTGGGAGAATTTTTTTCTGTTTATGTTGATGGTGGTTCTAACCTTTTAAATAAAACAGTTCTGCAAAAGTGTGCAATAGTTTCAAAAGTGCGCGTAAAAGGTGCAGATGAAGATTCTTACTTTGAAATTTCTGCCTCAAGAGATTCTATTGCGCAAAAGGTTTATGTGTGCCTTAGAAACGTTACAAACAGCTACAAAATGCAAAACATGGTAAATGGTCAATATGAAATTGCAAAAAATATTATTGACGAAAAAAATAATTATCTTGTAACAATTTCAGGTGAAATTTTATCTTCACTCGCCACGATTGACGGTTTCTCGCGTGCTTTGTCGGACGGAGTAGGCGGTGTGCTTGTGGATAAACAAATGAAATATGTTAACATTATCAATAAAAACGCCCAAGATTTAACTTATGACTTAGAAAAACTCTTTACTGTTTTTAGGCTTGAGTCAAATCTTTACCAGTATGATTTTAGAAATTTTGATTTAATAAATCTTTTAAATGCCATTGTAAAACAATATTCTCCATTTTTTGCAAAGAAAAAAATAATTTTTGAATCTAACTTTGCTGCTGTTTCAACAAGAGCATGCTTTCTTGATCAAAGTGTTCTTGAATATCTGATAAAAAGTATTTTGGATGTTTTTATAAAAAATGTTCAAATAGGCAGAGTTACTCTAAGCGCAGGCAATCCTCCGGTTGCTTTTTTGGAGCAGCATGACTTTGATGCAAAAGTTTCAAAAGATACAAACTCTTATGTACTTTTTGAAATGAAAGCAAGTGAACTGTTTTTTGATGAAGATGAGCTGCAGACGCTTTTTGAACCATACTGCACGCTCAATAAAAACAAGCGTCCGCTAAGCACAAAGCTTACTTTTGTATTGGCTAAAAAATTTATTAAACATTTTAAGGGTGATATTTGGGTTTATTCAAAACCGGCTTTTGGCACAATGGTTAGTTTTGTTGTACCTTTGGATAGAAAATAAGGAGTAATCCTGTGGCAAATGTTGTTTTAAAAAATATTACAAAACGCTTTGGTAAAAAAACGATTCTTGATAATATTTCTCTTAATATTCAAGATAAAGAGTTTAACGTGCTGGTCGGAGCCTCAGGATGTGGTAAGTCAACGCTGTTAAGGATAATTGCCGGACTTGAAAAGCCCAGCTTTGGGGAAGTTTTTATCGATTCTAAATGTGTTAACAATGTTGAGCCAAAAGACAGAGATATTGCAATGGTTTTTCAAAGTTATGCGCTATATCCGCACATGAGTGTATATGAAAATATGGCTTTTGGCTTAAAAGTTCGAAATGTTGCCGAGTGCGAGATAAAAAGACGCGTTAATAATGCAGCAGAGATTTTAGGTCTTTGTGACTACTTAAAGTCTAAACCAAGGGAGTTATCAGGCGGACAAAGGCAGAGAGTGGCTCTTGGACGTGCAATTGTGCGCGAACCTAAAGTATTTTTAATGGATGAGCCTCTGAGTAATCTTGATGCAAAATTGCGTGTTGCTATGCGCTCGGAAATTAAGAGGCTACATAAAAAACTGGATACTACATTTGTCTATGTTACTCATGACCAAACAGAAGCGCTTACTATGGGGCAAAAAGTTGTAGTGTTGAATAATGGTGTTATACAACAGGTTGATAGTCCTTATAATGTTTATAACAGACCAAAAAACACGTTCGTCGCTTCTTTTATGGGGTCGTATCCCATGAACCTTTTTCCTGCAACTATTGAAGATGGTATTTTAAATTTTGGCAATATTTTTCTGGATTTAAAAAGTTCTTGCACCGTATATCCTAAAAATGTAAAAAAAGTCATAGTGGGCGTTAGGATGGAAGATATTCAAGACAGGTCGTATGCGGATTTTTCATTTAATTTAATTAAATTTAAAGCTTTACCGCACTTTGAGGAGTCTTTGGGATCGAAAAAAATTGTTTATTTTAATATTGGTAATAACGAAGCAATAGCCTCCACATCAGCAGATTACAGGTTTGGCAATACGATTGATTTTTCAATTGACCCTCTAAAACTTAAATTCTTTGATGCGAACACAAAAGAAGCTATTTGTTAATTTCACTGTTTTCTTCTTTTTCAATCCAAATGTATGTTTTCTTAAAAGCCCCTCTAAAAGGGTTTGTTGAATAATCATAATCCACAAAAGGATTTCTGGCTTTTTTGTTTATATTATCAACCTTTGAGTTAATTTCTTTAAAATACTCCGATATTCTCATAATTTTTTCCAACTGTTTTAAAATATTCTTACATAACTATTATCTCATATTGAATTTTAATTTTATCCCACCCAAGTATACATTGTGCGCTAAGACAAAAGTACTATTCTTTCGGTTGATTCAATATTTTTTTGGTGGTAGTATTTTTGTTGAGGAGAAGCATTTTGAGGATATTATGAAGAAAAAAATAGGCATTGTATTGCTTGTTATTGTTGCCCTTATCGCATTTCGTTGGATAAACGGTAAATTTGGCGAGTTTATGCGCGCAAAAATGATGGGTGCGATGATGACTCCCAAAGTTAAACTTTCTCAAGTCGGGGAAATTGAGTATAAAAATGAAATTGAAGCACCCGGGAGAGTTGTTGCAAAATATTCGGTTGATCTTGTGGCTCGTGTTGACGGATATTTGCTTGAGAAGAAATTTAACGAAGGCGATTACGTCAAAAAGGGCCAGCTGCTTTTTGTGATTGAACCTCAGCAATATCTGATAGCCCTCAACAAAGCTCAGGCGGATTTGGCAACTGCAAAAGCTCAAGCTATAAAAGCAAGTAAAGATTTTGCACGTTCAAAAGAGCTTGTGGCAAAGGATTATATAGCAAAATCAACTTATGACGATACACTTGCACAAAGAGATGTTGCAAATGCAAATGTAAAGGCTGCAACGGCTGCACTCAACGACGCAAGAAGAAACTACAACTATACAAGAATAACATCACCCATTGACGGCAGGATTGGTATGTTAAACGTTACTCAGGGGAATTATGTAAGTACCCAAAGCGGTGCACTTGCAAGAGTTGTCAGCACCAACCCTATTTATGTAACATATAACGTTGATTCAAAGCAATTTGCAAATTTAAGGGACAGTGAAATTATACCGAAAAACAAAGGGGAGCAGCCGATAAGTGTTGAAGTAACTTTGCCTGACGGTACTAAGTATGAACACAAAGGTGTGGAAGATTTTTGGGATAACCAAATTTCTCAAACAACAGGTACAATCGCACTTCGTGCAACCTTTGCAAATCCTGACAACAGACTAATCCCCGGGGATTTTGTAAAAGTTAAAGTTTATTCAAATAAAATTCAAAAAAAAGTGGTAATACCCCAAGATTATGTGTTGCAAGACTCAACAGGCAGATATGTTTATGTTGTTGACAAAGATTCCGTTGCAAGAAAAAAATATGTAAAAATTTCAAACGAATACCAAAAATTTTGGGTAGTTACGGACGGGCTAAATGTTGGGGACGAATTTATCAGCGAAGGACTTGTAAAGGTTATTGCAGATAAGCCGGTCGTTGTTTTAAAGGATGATGAATTAATTAAATTGAAAGATAAAAAGTAACGGAAATAAAAGCATGTTTTCAAAGTTTTTTATAGACAGACCAAGATTTGCCATTGTAATCTCGCTTGTAATAACTCTTGCAGGCTTGATTGCTTTGAAAAATCTTCCATTTGAACAGTACCCTACAATTACTCCTCCGCAGGTTATTGTGTCTGCCACATACCCGGGTGCAAGTTCAGATGTTATAGAATCTACCGTTGCTGCCCCTATTGAGTCTGCAGTCAACGGCGTTGAAGATATGCTATATATGACCTCCGACTCTAAAAACGGAAGTTACAAATTGAGTATTTATTTTAAAGTCGGCACAAATCCTGATATGGCAGTCGTAAACGTTCAAAATAAAACTTCTCTTGCAACTGCGAGGTTGCCCGACGAGGTAAAAAGATACGGTCTTACAATTAAAGAGTCAACGGCCGGTGCGGGTCTTGTTATATACAAAGTCTTTTCTCCTGATAATTCAAAAAGCCTTGTAGAGCTTGCAAATTATGCCTCAATTTTTATAAAAGACGAGCTGGCACGTGTTGAGGGCATAGGTGAAGTTGTTGTATTTGGCGGCAGAGATTATGCTATGCGAATATGGCTTGATGCGCAAAAACTTGCCGCACTTAATGTATCTCCCGCTGAGGTTAATGCTGCAATAGCCGCACAAAACGCACAGGTGCCTGCCGGAAATATTGGTAATGAACCGCTTGTAAATAAAAAAGATATGTCTATTGTTTTAAGGACACAAGGCAGGCTCAAAACCGTAGAGGAATTTGAAAACATTGTTGTAAGGTCAAATCCTGACGGCTCTGCAATAAAAGTATCCGATGTTGCAAAAGTTGAGTTGGATTCTGAAACATATGACTATCTCGGCAGGATTGATTTACAGCCTGTTGCGGTAATTCAGGTTATACAACTGGCTGATGCAAACGCGGTTGCACTGGCAAATGCTTGTAACAAAAAAATGGAGGAGTTGTCCAAAAATTTCCCCTCAGGTGTTTCTTATGAGGTGTTTAGGGATTCTACAGACTTTATTAAAGAATCATTAAATGAAGTTATAAAAGCAATTTTGCTTGCAATTTTCCTTGTAACGATGGTTGTTTACCTCTTTTTGGGCGATGTTAGGGCGTCTTTTATCCCCTTTGTTGCGATACCTGTTTCACTAATCGGTACAATGATAATATTTGCAATGCTTGGTTTTTCAATAAACACCCTTACACTGTTCGGGTTTGTACTTGCGGTAGGTACCGTTGTTGATGATGCAATCGTTGTTATTGAAAACGTTCAAAGGCACATTGAAGCGGGATTATCCCCAAGAGAAGCGTCCGTTATTTCAATGGATGAAGTTTCAGGTGCGGTTCTTGCGACTTCTCTTGTACTTATGGCAGTGTTTGTGCCCGTTGCATTTATTCCGGGGATTACAGGCAAAATGTATCAACAGTTTGCCGTTACAATTGCAGTTTCAATCGGTTTTTCAACACTGGTTGCACTTACTTTGGCGCCTGCCCTGTGCGCTACGATACTAAGGTCAAAGGATGAAATGCCAAAGCGTACCTTTTTCAATAAATATCGTGAATTATACCGAGATTACTGGTCGCACAATACAAATCTTCAAGGTGTAGCGCTTGTAAAGGCATGGGGAGAATTTTTTGCAACAGCCTGGGAAGTCACCATTAAAAAATTTAACAGAATGTTTGATAGGATAAGGGATACCTATATTGAGGGGTCAAAATACTACATAGAAAAACCCTCTCGTACAAAAATTACTTACGTTGTTCTTGTTTTTGCTCTTTTATTTCTCTTTAAGATAATTCCTACAGGCTTTTTGCCAAATGAGGACTCAGGCGCTTTATTTACAAGTGTTCAGTTAAAAGACGGTTCTTCCCTGTCTAAAACAATGTCTATAACAGATGAGCTTGAGCGGGACATTAAAAAAATCCCGGGTGTTCATAATGTACTTGGGCTTGAAGGGATAAACGGTCAAAATACTTCTATGATTATTACCCACTTTAAGCCTTGGGAGGAGAGAAGAAATGTGCCTTGGTACAGGCAAATTTTTATGAGCAAAGAGAAAAAGTATGAGTCCAAGCGCTCGCTTGAGGATATACGCGCAAATGTTAACGCGCTCAGCGCAAAGTATCCTAATGCTAAAATATACTCCTTTATTCCTCCTGCAATCACAGGTCTTAGTATGTATGGCGGTTTTGAATATCAACTTTTGGATAAAGCAAACAGAACTCCGCAAGAGCTTAACGAGGAGGCAAACAAGCTTATATACGAAGCCAACAGAAGCTCTGTCGTAACAGGGGTATTTACTCAGTATAACGCTAACATACCGCAGTTTTTGATAAATATTGACTATAAAAAAGCTCTGGCACAAGGTATTCCCGTAGACGAAATTTACAGCGCGCTTTCATCTCAATTTGGGCAAACTTATGTAAATGACTTTAATTTATACGGTCGTGTCTTTAGGGTAGTTTTACAGGCGCAAGAAGCATTTCGCTCTACACCTGCCGATATGGACAAGGTATTTATCAAATCCTCTGACGGCAAATCCTCTCCGCTCAGCTCTGTTGTCAGTATTGAACCTGTAACGGGTCCTTATGACATTACAAGGTTTAATATGTATAAATCCGTACAACTAAGCGGAAACCCTGCAAAGGGAAAAAGCTCGGGTGAAGCAATTAAGGAGATGGAGCGTATTTCAAATGAAGTTTTGCCTGAAGATATGACTTTTGCATGGTCAGGTACAAGTTTGCAAGAGATTGAATCAAGCGGACAAACAACGGTAGTCCTTGCAATGTCACTTATATTTGTTTACCTGTTTCTTGTAGCACTGTATGAAAGTTGGATGTTGCCTGTCGGTGTTATGCTTATTGCACCGATTGCAATGCTTGGTGCGCTTATTTTTCAATATATTGCAGGATACGCGCTTGACTTGTATGCTCAAATCGGGCTTATTATGTTAATAGGTCTTGCCGCAAAACAAGCTATTTTGATTATAGAATTTGCAAAAGTCGCCCGCGAAGAGCAGGGAATGAGTATATTTGACGCTGCAATTGAGGCTGCAAGAATAAGGTTTAGGGCAGTTATGATGACTGTAATCGCTTTTATTTTGGGTATGTTGCCGCTTGTCTTTGCGGTAGGTCCCGGTGCTGAGAGCCGTCGTTCTTTGGGTACGACAGTTTTTGGCGGCATGATAGCTGCAGCTATTGTCGGTACAATATTAGTACCTGCATTTTATGTTGTTATTCAAGAATCTCGTGAAAGATTTGCAAATAACAGAAAAATGAAAAAAATGCAAAACAAAGGAAAAAATCTAAATGAATAAAATTTTTAGTCTTTTTATAACTTTTTGTATAATTTCTTTCCCAAATGCTTTTGCTTTGGCGCAGCAAGCTCAAACTTCGGCTGCTGATACCAATAAATTGCAAGATGTGTCCAAAAAACAAGAAAATGAAAATTCGGCACAAAAAGAAAAGAAAGTTGCTTTTAAGTTTTTTAAAAAAGATAAGGCTGAAAAAACAGAAGATCAAAAACGCGAGGCAAAGACATTTGCACTTTTTAAAAAAAGAGAAAAATCTCTCAAGGGTGAAAATATCGAGAGCAAAGCTCAAAAAGATGAGAGTACTGAAAAAAACGTAAAAAAAGAAGCAAAGCAAGAGAAAAAAATTGCAAAAAAGAAAAAAAACGAAAGCAAGTATGATGAATACTCAATCCCTATTGATGCTTATATGCCTGTTGGTTTGAGTTCTGATAAGGCAATTACAATATCAGGTTCCGTTCAGAAAACTCTTGAGTTAAATCTTGCGGATTGTTTGGAGCTTTCCTTGATAAATAATCCCAAAATAAAAGCTGCCTACGCTAATGCCGAGGCTATGAAGTTTAAAAAATGGCAAACTGTGTCAAACTATTCGCCTGTTGTAAACCTGCAAGGCGGAATATCTCGCATTAAGCCTGATATGAGCAATTTTAGAAGCCGAGGGATTATGATTGACCCTTTTACAAAGTATGTGATGGGTACAATAGGCATTTCACAGCTTGTTTATGACTTTGGATACACTCAAAACCAATATACTATCGATAAACTGAATTGGGAGTCGTCAAAGTCAAACATTGATTCTGTTGTAAATGAAGTTGTTTGTCAGGTTAAAGACGGTTATTACAATTTAATATACGCTATTGAGGCAAAACGAGTAGCACAGGAAACGCTTGAACAGTTTGAGCAGATGTATAATCAGGCATTTGCATTTTATGAAGTAGGAACAAGACCAAAAGTTGATGTTACAATTGCACAGGTTAATATGGAAGATGCAAGAGCAAAGCTTATAAGCGCAAGCAATAATGTTGATATTGCAATATCTAATCTTAATAATTTAATGGGTCTGCCTTTTATACCTGCATATATAATTGATACAAGTGCGCCATATCAAAATGTTGAGATTGATATGAGAAAAGCTGTCGAAATTGCAAACGAATCGCGACCTGAGCTTAAAATGGCAAAAATTAGCGTTGAAACTGCCGATCAGGCAATTAAACTTGCAAAGAAAGTTTATTTTCCTTCACTTGAAGTTAATGCAAATTTTTCGGTCGGAGGTGTGGGGAATACAATTGCGGACACTAACTGGTGGGATTTTGGCGGATACTTGACTTTTCCCGCTATTAACCCCTTTTTGATAAGAAACCAGATTAAAGAAGCTCGTGCGCTTTTAGAAAAACAAAGATTTGACTCAAAAGCAACCGTAAATGATGTTTATTATGACATTCAAAGTACTTTTGTAAAATTAATGGATGCAAAGCAGCGTGTACCTGTTGCAAAACTTGCGGTAAAAAAAGCAAAAGAAAACTATGAACTTTCGCAGGGTCGCTACAGGGTTGGAGTTAGTGATGCTATTGAATACAAGGAAGCTCAAATACAGTATTATGATGCAAGATTGTCATATTTAAACACTATTTATCAGTTTAACTCTGCCAAAGCAAACCTAGAGCGTGCAATTGGCCAGACATTACCTGCCTCAGAATCTTTAGATGAAGAAGGTATTTAGTTTGCATAAAATGCCATATATGCATAAAAATAGCCAAATGCTAAGGCTATTGCAAAAAGTTGTCTTTTGTATGTTGTTTTGCTCATTAAATATAAAATTAAAGCAAGCATAAAAAATGTAGCGGCAAGTTTTTTGTAATTAACAGTATTTATGTATATAAAAGAAATATTGTCACTTATAAAAGTCGGAACAACCGTAAGAATAAGCATTGCTATATATAAAAGAAGTGTCCCTATCCAAAAGAGTTTTTTGTCGGTATTTTTCATACTTTGAATTGTAACACAAAATTAACATTATTACCTAAAAATTAACTTTTTAAAATACGAAATTTGTTTTGCGCAGAAACGATTACTGTATCATCCTTTTGTTACATTAAAAAGGAGTTAACAGTATGACAAAAAGTGCAAACATTAAAGATGTCTTTTCTCGTATTTCAAGTTTTGCAGGTATTTTAAGCGATTATGCAAAGACAAAAAACAAAAAGGAATTTATTAATAATTTTTTGCTCGAATTAATTGATATTAAAGGAGTCGGAGAGGAAGATGAAAAAGCCCTTGTAGAAAGCTTAATAGCTTTTATTGAATCTTTAGTGAGGTTATTTAGTGCTGCAAGACAATGCTTTTTAAACAAATAGTCCTCTTTGCATTTTACCCCTGCTATTTGCAGGGGTATTTTAAAATTGTGAAAGCTTAATTAACTCTTTGAATGTCGGATGTTTGTTTTCAAGCTCCAAAAATGTTCCAATATCAACAATTTTTCCTTTGTTCATATAAATAATTCTGTCACAGTTTTTTAGGGTTGTAAGTCTATGAGCTATTGCTATTATTGTTTTTTTACCCTTGATTGACTCTATACTTTTGCTTATTTCATTTTCAGTTTGAACATCAAGCGCCGATGTAGCCTCATCAAGCATTATTATGTCTCTGTTAAAGTAAAAAACTCTTGCAAGTGCTACTCTGTGCCTTTGACCGCAAGACAGTTCATTTACATTTTTAAAAATATTATTTTGGATTTCGTCGTATATGTTTGCAGCTTTTAGTGCTTCAGTGATTCTACCCTCGTCTTTGTTTGCTTTTGCGTTTGGTTCCAGTGCAACATTTTGCCATACTGTATCAAAAGGCAGTGAGTAATCTTGTGATAGTATAGAGATGTTATTCTGCCATAATTTTATGTCATTTTGCTTTAATATTTTGTTATCTGTTTTTATCTCGCCGCTATAAGGTTCAAATAGCCCGCATAATAAGTTAAAAAGCGTTGTTTTTCCGCTTCCTGACGGGCCTATTATTCCTATAAATTCGTTTTTGTATATTTTAAAATTTACATCTTTAAGTGCATAGTTTTCTTTCTCGTAACAAAAATTTACATTAGTAAACTCTATACACTCCTCAAATGGTAGTTTTTCGTTGGTATGAAAAGTATTTTCAGTATTGTTGTATATAGGAGATGTCATATTTTTGAACCATATAAGCTCTGCTTTAGTTGAATTTATGCCTTGTATGCAATTTTGAATTTTATTTATATTTGGCACAATTCTTAAAATTACAGCGGCAAGTGCAGCCAGACCCGCCCCGAGTTCTGCATTTGTATGATTATTTAAAAGCATTAGTACAACAAAAAGAACAAAAGCGCCCATTACGCCTATCTCTGTTATATATGTAGGGATTTGCAGATTTGTTTGAATTTTTCTTTTCTGATATGACGATATTTTTTGTAGCTTGTAAGCCTCTTTTGTGAAGTTATTTCTTTTGTTGTAAATAACAATGTCTTTCTGTGCATTTATTGTTGAGAGGGTAAAATTGTGTTTATTTCTTTCTGCTATGTGGGATTTTTCACCGTATAATTTTGACCTGTTTTTAAAATATTTGCTTTCAAAATACCAAATTGTAAAAATAAAAAGTCCTATGATTATTGCAGTTGCGCGAAATTTTATAAAAAGATATGAAATTATGCCAAGTGCAACTATAGAATTTGCAAAAAAAGATAAAACGGCACCTAAAAATCCGTTAATAATGGTAGTCAGCGAGTTATCAAGAATTCTTAATTTGTCTGACGGAGCTATCTTGCTTATTGTCAGATAGTTTTGCGAGATAAAACATGAGTAGTTTTTTTTAAAAATACTGTCTGAAATGTCTGCAAGCAGCATGTTTTGAAAGTTTATATGAGCTATCATGAAAATATCTTTTAAAATATATATTATTGCAACTGCAATGCCCAAAAAAAGAGCAACTTTACTGCTGTTGTTAAAATGAAAAAAAGGCGTTTCTATTGAATTTTTTGTTAAAAGCAGAACAAAAATCCAAATTAGCGACAAACCTGCAAATTCAAAGCAGCCTGCAACGGTAGAAGATAGTATTAGCATAGCCAGTTTTGTTCTGTATTTTTTTGCATGCGTATCAATAAAATCAAAAAAATCCGCAATAAACATAAAGGATAAATTTTCCTTGAAAAAATGATTATAATTAATTATACTCTAAAATATGGTTGAAAAGTCAAGCAGTGAAAATTTTTTTATAGGTCTGTCGCTTTCTAATTCTTCAAATTATGACAGTTCGGTGTGCGTCTTGGACAGATATTCCAAAATTCTTTTGTTGGATAAGTTCTATTTTACCCAAGATATTGAACTGTTTTTTAATTCTTCGCCATACATTCATAATTCCTTGGTTTGCGTTTCTGTTCCCTACGATAACTCGCTTTTGGATGGCAAATGGAGGATTCATTCAAAAAATTATAAAATGTTGGGTGAACACTTTAAAATAAATAGGCAAAGATGGACAAATAGACTTTCTGGCAGACTATCTGCTGCGCTTTTAAATCTGAGCGAGGAGGGCACTAAAGTTTTCAGATGCGATATTAATCAGTTAAGGCAAGCATATGGCCTTAATGCTCATTACCTTTCGCGCACTTCTATTGATTGCAAAAACCTGCAAAGCTCCCTAAAATTAAAATACGGTTTTGAACAGTTGCCGGATAACATGCTTGCAGCATCATCTCTTGAGGCAATAATCTGTGCCATGTTTGCACAGCATATATCTTTTGGTGGTAGAGTTGATGAAATGTACCAATTTGAAGGGCTCAAGGTGCTCTCAAAGCCTTTAAATTAGATTATTTTTTCCTTGGCAGACTCGCTCTGTCAATGTGATCTCTGAAAAATTCTGTATTAATATTTAACATTTGACCTATTTCAAGTATTTTTAGTGCTAAAAGTCTGTCATTATTTTTATTTTTTGATGTTTCAAGGTGTTCTATTAAAATATTTATTTTAGAATATATTGAGTCAAAGAAAATATTCTGTGCTTCGTTGATATTCGATTGTATTTCAAGCTTTTCAAGAATACCTAAAAGTCCCAATATGTTGTTTGCAGTGTCAATTTCCATGTTATTTGCAAGATCTTGTATAAGTTTTTCAAGTTTTTTTGAAATTATTTGACCCGCTCTGCACTTGTTTAGATTTATACAAAATTTATCCGCGTTTTGTTTTATTAAGATAATTTTTGCATGAGCTTTTTCGCTGCAATAGTCTTCAAGCTTATTTAGTTCATCCTCAAGTCTTCTTAAAAGTGTGAATTTAGCACTTACGCGAAAGACGTCAGGAATATCCATGCCAAGATCAATATAGTATGAAACAGGAGCTTTTAGCTCGTCATATAAATCCTGATACGCTTTTTCCGTTTTTATAAGTCTTGATATTAGAATCTTTTCAAGAATTATTTTTCTTTTGTCTATTAATATGTCTTTTAGTGTGTAATATTCACTACTAATGTGTTTTTGAATGGTTTTTAGCGTTTCAATCAAATCTTGTGACATAAAGACTTTTGTAATTTCGCTCTTGTCGTTGCTATATTCTTCCTGTGAATTTAATTTTTTTACACTACAGTAATATTCGCCGCTTGCTGTGTTAAAAATAACAAAAGACATGTCAAATTTTTCAAAAGTTATTTTAGAAGTTAATTCAATATGTCCAAAGTTTATTGATGCCTGATTTTTCTTTACTGTCTTTGTGTTTATTTTTTTAACTTTGTAGCAATATATTTCATCAAGTTCTTCGGAATTTAAAAATTTGCTGGAAAACGCCCATTGAGCAGTAATTTTGTCGATTGTTACAACAGAGGGCTTTACGAATTTTTCATAAACATTTTTACCGGTTCCATACCCTTCGATGTTACTTTTTGCCTTATTTAAAATTGATAAGAACTTTTTCTCAATATCAACTTTTGTAAACTCAGATGCAATTTCCATTGCCCTGAGTACATATTTCATAATTTGTGTTGTTTCAATGCCTGAAATTTCAGAAAAGAACCAACCGCAACTTGTGTACATAAGTTGGCAAAAGCGTTGTATCTCCATTAGTTTAACAGCTTTTGTCCTGTCTTTTTGCGATAGGTTTTTCTTGGCATTTTTTCTGAAGAATTTTTCGTAACTTTCTTCGCTTCTGTCCAAAATAACATCAATATAGTTGTTTCTCGCGTCCCAAAAATCTTTATAGTACTTTGCGCCTTCAGATGAGCAAAGTTTTATAAGCTCGTCCCTTACGTAATCAAGGGCGTCGCGCAGAGGTTTGCGCCATTTTTGGTTCCAACCTTTTTGTGCTCCCGTTGAGCATCCGCAATCTTCTATCCACCTGCCGACACCATGGCAACAGCTCCATGATGATTGCGGTTTTATGTCAACTTGGAAAGTCGGCGGGTAGTTTTCCAAAAACCACCCGTAATTTGTTATTTTAAAGCCGAGTTCTTCAGCTTTTACTTCAAGTACATACGAGAGCGCCATATCGCCAAATTTGGTGTGGTGCCCATAACTTTCTCCGTCTGTTGCTATGTTTACAAGCTGCGGGTGTCTTCTGTCCTCAACATAACCGTCCTGCAGTCTGTATGCAAATTTGTTGCCGTCGCATAAAAGATTGTCAAATGCTACTGATTTTGATATTGCACCGTCGTAAAAGAATAAATCTATATATTTACTTTCGTCATTTTCATCCGGAAAATATCTGTAGGGCATGGAGGGATCTATGCTGCCCCAGCTGACATCATGCCAGCTGTCTTGTCCGTCCATTTTTCTTACACATTGTGCTTGATGGGGTGATAAAATCGTATATTTTATCCCGCAATCGATGAGAACCTCAAGTGTTTGTGAGTCAACTGCGGTTTCAGCAAGCCATATGCCCTCGGGCTTCCTTTCAAAGCGTTTTTCAAAATCCTTGATACCCCATATTACCTGAGTGTATTTATCATTTAGGTTTGCAAGGGGTAATATCATATGGTTGTATACTTGAGCTATTGCACACCCGTGACCATTGTAGAGCTGTAGCGAGTTTTTATCTGCCTCAATGATTCTTCTGTATGCATTTTTTGCATGTGTTTCCATCCAACTCAAAAGTGTCGGGCCAAAATTAAAGCTCATAAACTCATAATTGTTTACAATGTTTAAAATTCTGTTTTGGTTGTCGACAATTCTTGAAACTGAGTTTGGTTCATAGCATTGCCAGCATATTTTATCGTTCCAGTCGTGTTTTGGCGCTGCACTGTCTTGCAGCTCAATTTCTTCAATCCAAGGGTTTTCACGCGGAGGCTGATAAAAGTGTCCATGTATCGTCAGATATTTTGTGTGTATATTTTCTTTTTTTTCTTCTTTCATACTATTCTTAATGCCCAATTTTTCGAATTATTATTTTTTATCTTTGTCGGGGTTGGCTTTTTTTTGCAAAATTGTAATCTTGTTTATATCAATCCAAGGGTCACCCAAAGCATTAGAGAAGACTTTTCCGGTTATTTGGATTTTATCCCCCGTATCAAGCTCTATAAATTTTTCTGCGTAATCTCTCTTTATAAAAAGTTTCATTTCGGACAATGGAACGTTATGGTCGACAACGTCATCCCTTTGAATTAAAAATCCTATATAGTCGCTTGATGAGCGCATTGCCTTTTTGTAATCCAGTCCGAGGGTTGAAAATTTATCAAATGTTGCTTTCATTGTAACTGTTTTGTTGAGATATTTTTGTGGTGCAGCTACGACATTTAGTGGTGTTGTGCTTATTGCAGAGTTATTATCAGCCGCAAAAGACGGTGTAAATGTTAATAGTGCCGAAAACAAAACCGTTAAAGTGATATTTTTTATTTTTGTAAACATTTTAAACTCCTTTTCTCATATATTCTAACATATTTTAACCCCTGTACAATAGCCGTCTTATGCTAAATTTAAAACTCTCTCTCGTTTAGATTAAGATATTCAATTTGGTTGTAATATGTGTATTTTTCAATGTTTTGTTTACTTATTATACCTTTTTTTACGGCAAGTTTTGCTATTTCATCTAAAAACATTACAGAGCCCGCAAGAGTTCCGTTTTCATCTTTTCCGTTTTTGTTTATTTTTTTGCCGCAAAATATTATTTCACTATTGCAATGTGCAGCCGGCAAAGAATCGCTAATCATAATAATTTTTGACGGATTTTTTACAGTAAAAAACAGCCTTAGCATATTTTTGCTTACATGTATTGTGTCGCATATAATTTCGCTATATATATCATCATCAAAGAGGCAATCCAGTGCGAGATTTTCTCCCCTGTGTGAAATATTTGGCATGGCATTAAAGTGGTGTGTTGTGGCAATTGCTCCACCTTTGTTGTTTGCTTGTGTATGTCCCGCTTGCGCTTTTATGTTGTTTTTGTTTAAAAACTCGGCAAAGGAGTTATCTTTGTCAAGCTCAGGAGCAAATGTAACTATTTTTATTATGTCTAAATATTCTAAAGCAAGAAGTTTGAAGTTTTCAACGGTTGGCTCCATAAATACACTTTTATCTTGAATACCCGGTTTATTGGGATTTAAAAAGGTGCCTTCAAGGTGTAACCCAATTATTTTTGACTCATTAGGCTCTTGGTTGTTTTTAAGTTCCCTAAACAGCTCAAAACGTTTTTTAAGATTTTGTATACTATCACCAACAAGAGTGGGACATATGGCGACAATGTTTCTTTTATACAGCTCTTTTAAAAGCATTTTTATTTCATTGTGCTCTGATGTATTAAAATTTACTCCTAAGCCGCCATGGGTGTGTATATCTATATATTTCATATAAACATTATACACCTTTTGACTTTTTATATAAAAACATTAAGAAATTTAGCGTGTGTCAGGTTCGGTGAATAATTAAATGTTAAAGAAATGTAACAAAATTCTTAAAATACTAAAGTTGAAAAATAACATTGCCGATATATGTTATGTAAGAACAATGGAGGCATAGAAAGCAATGGGAATGGCAGCAAGCCAAGCAAGATTTTTAGGTCTTACGGCGAGAAAAACTAACGTTGAATATGAAGGACAACAAGTTAACCAACAAAGGACAGTGCTTTCTAATGAAAGTGCGGGTTTGTTTAACCAAATGCTGGAATTACAAGTTCCAACCCCTCCAAGCGCAACAGACTACTACAACACCCGCTATGTTTTTGATTCAATGGGTGAAGATTTTTCAATAACCAAATTTGACACAGCGGCCGGAAGTACAAACGGCACTTATAATATTGTTCTTGAGTATTCTGCACTTGAGCGCAAGGGTTATTCTTCCGTTCCTATAACTCAAGGAACTCCGATGGAATTTAACGGTCAAACTCCGACTAAAATTTACTTAAACGGTAAGGAATATGAAATAACTCCTGCTGATACAACAGGTATTGATAAGGGTAATATTGAAGTTATAAATAATGCAATCAGAGCAAATGATTCTTTAAGAAATCCTGAAGAAGATACCTATTATAAATACGTTATAAATCAAGGCGAAGCAGATGAAAGAACTTATTATATATCTTCTTATGACATTGAGAGGGCGCAGTTGCCGGAAGATCCTTCTGAAATGTACACAGGAGGTCTGACACAATACTTTGCACAAGATGCTACCGTTAAGAAAAAAGCAAATGCGACGGCAACTTTCCAAGCAACATCTGACGGCAGGTTTGAATCGGTTCAGATTACCGGTGTTAACAATGAAGATTTGAATGAAAAGCTTGCAGGAAAAACATTTGAGCTTGATCTTACTCAGGTTGATGATACTGAAGGTTATGAGCAAGCCATGAAGGATTATGAATATCAAAAAATGGTATACGAAAGAGCTATTCAAG
>DVJQ01000050.1 GCA_018716625.1 Candidatus Galligastranaerophilus intestinavium
AAAATATAAAGATTGTGGTAAGATAAAACTATGGCTATATTAAAAATTTTAAAGTACGGAGATGAAAGACTTCGCCAAAAATGTAAAGAGGTGTCGAAGGTATCCAAAAAAGTAAAAACTTTGGCACAGGATATGCTTGATACCATGTATGTAAATAATGGCGTAGGGCTTGCTGCTCCTCAGGTCGGTGAAAATCTCAGAATATTTGTTATAGATGTTTCAATGGATGATGAACCCCTTAACCCGCTTGTTTTTATAAATCCCAAAATTATTAAGAAAAGCGGGGCAATAAAAAGCAATGAAGGTTGCTTGAGTTTTCCAAAGGCATATGTTGATGTAAGGCGCTATAAAAATGTCATGGTAAAAGCCCTTGATATAAACGGTCGTCCATTTGTAATTGAAGCAAAAGACGGTGAGCTTTTGGCAAAAGCTATTCAACATGAAAATGACCATTTGGATGGAATTTTATTTATAGATCATTCAAGAAATATATTTGATGCAATTGAAGTTTTAAGACAAAATAACCTCCCCTCAATTGAGCAGGATAAAATGCTTGAAGAAAAAGAACTTGAGGAGGAAATTTTAAAACAAGAGAGTGAAAGTAAGGAATAAAACTTGAAAATAGCCTTTTTTGCAACGCCTGATATAGCGCTTGAGTCGTTTAAATATTTTATAGATTCAAATGATTATGAAGTTTGCGCCCTTGTGACTCAGCCTCCAAAACCCTCATGTCGCGGTAAGAAAATTATTCAAAGTAAAATTAAAACTATGGCGCTTGAAAATGGTATTGAGGTTTTTGAGCCGCATAAAATTTCAAAAGAGCCTGATATTATTGAAAAATTAAAGTCTTTTGAGTGTGATTTTTTTGTAACTTTTGCCTTCGGACAAATTTTATCTCAGGAGGTAATAGATATACCAAAGTTTGCGACAATAAACCTACATGCCTCTCTTTTACCTTGTTATAGAGGTGCAAACCCTATTTGTGAGGCAATTTTAAACGGGGACAAAATAACCGGCATTACAACTATGAAAACAACACTCGAGCTTGATGCCGGAGATATTTGCCTGCAAGAAGAAATCAATCTTGATGATGATATTACAACGCCCGAGCTGATGAAAAAAATAAGCTCTCTATCGCCTGCTTTACTTGATAAAACTTTAAAGGGGCTTTATGAAGGCACTCTAAAGACAAAACCGCAGGATTGTACTAAGGCTACTTTTACCAAAAAAATTACAAAAGATGAAAAAAATATTGATTGGAATAATGACGCAAAGAAAATACACGATAAAATTCGCGCTATGAACACAATTAACACCTGTCATACGAACTTTGGGGGCAAAATTATAAAAATCCTTAAAACAAAAGTTGTTGACTCGGATAAAAACGCTCGCTGTGGAGAAGTTATATGTGTAAACAAGGAAGGTGTGTGTGTTTGCTGCGCCAACAAGGCGATTTTACTCTTGAGTGTTAAGCCTGAGGGTAAGGGCGAGATGAGTGCATACAATTGGAGTTTAGGTGCTAAAATAAAAGCGGGAGATATTTTGGGACAATGTTAACACGCGGAATCAGGGGCGCTATTACACTTGACAATAACGACAAAAAAAGTATCAAAAGTTCAACCGTTGAGCTTTTGAGGATTATGATTGACAGAAACAATCTGGAGCTTGAAAATATTGCTTTTGTAATTTTTACCGTTACATCTGATATTGATGCGGACTTTCCCGCAAAATATGCAAGGGAGTATTGCGGTTTTGAAAATATACCGATGATGTGTTATTGTGAAATGGATGTAAAAGACGCAATAAAAAAGTGTCTGAGGATTCTTTTGTGTGTTAATACTTTAAAAAATCAAAAAGATATAAAACATGTGTATTTAAAAGGTGCGGCAAAATTGCGCCCTGATATAACGGAGTAAATAAAATGCCAAATTATAAAGAAAAACAGGAAATTAATTACCCATATTTGTCAAAGCCTGTGTCGGTTTATACCTATTCTAACGGATATAGAGTAGTTATTGCAAAAAAAGACAGCCACATGGCAAATATAAGTACATGGGTAAAAACCGGCTCTATCAATGAAAATGAACAAAACAACGGAGTCTCGCACTTTTTGGAACACCTTATGTTTAAAGGTACAACAAAATATAAAGCAGGCGTTTTTGACAGGACTCTTGAGTCTAAGGGTGGAATAATCAATGCTGCAACTTGGAAAGACTATACATACTATTATGTTACTATTCCAAAGATTTCTTTTGATATTGCACTTCATATGCACGCCGATATGATGGTTGACCCCCTTATTCCCGAGGATGAAGTCGGCCCTTCGTTTGTTTTTGGCAAAGAAATACCCGAGCAAAAAAGAGAAAGATATGTCGTTATAGAAGAAATACGCATGGGTATGGACAACAATTGGCGAAAAGTATACTCTGCACTTAATGATGCAATGTATGAAAAGCACCCCTATAAACGAGAAGTAATAGGTACGGGAGAGATTATTGCCTCTATTAAAAGAGATGAGGTTATGCGTTATTATCAAACTTTTTATTCTCCTTCTAACCTTACAACAGTTGTAGTGGGCGACTTTGAAGATGATGAAATTTTGCAAAAGATTGAGCGGGAGTTTAAGTTTAAAGATTTTTCAAACATTCAAAAGTGCAAGACGGATGAGCGTTTGGCTGAAGTCATTATAAAAAATCCAAAGTATATCGAACAAAAAACGAATGTTAATACAGGTTATTTAATGTTGGGCTTTTTGTGTGAGAGCGCAAAAAACCTTAAACAAACAATTGCACTGGATGTTATTTCAATAATTCTTGGTGAAGGCAAAAGCTCAAGGTTAAATACAAGATTTATAGAAAGCCAAAAGGAGCCTTATGTATCTCAAATAGAAACCTGTCATTATCAATTTAAAGACGGCGATAATTTCTTTATTGAGGCTAATTTTGACGCAGACAAAAAAGAACTTTTTATTAGCGAATTAAAAGATGAGCTGGCTAAGTTGTCAAATATCGGGCATGATGAGCTTAAAAAAGCAAAGAAACGCGCGAAAGTTAATTTTGCTCAAGATGCTGAAACCGTTTCCGATATAGCAGATTCAATAGGTTACTATATGACAGTTTGCGAAGACTTAAAGCCCGCCGAGTCGTATCTCTCAACCCTTGATGAGATTGATGAAGACTATCTGAGTAAGTTTGCTCAAAAATATCTAAACCCCGATGTTTGCTCTATAAGTGTTTTGTTGCCTGAAGGAGAAAATTAAATGGAACATATTATAAAAAACGGTCTTGATATAATTTTAAATGATAAAAAAAATACCCCGAGAACCTCTGTTTGTTTCTATTTTGCATTTGATGAGGCGGAAAAATATTCCGGAATATACGGACTTTTTGCAAAACTTCTCTTGCAGGGTACAAAAACAAAAGATGCCAAAACACTTGCTCAAGAACTTGAAAATAATTGTATTGACGTAAGTATAAAAGCTAAACAAGACTACCTGAAGGCAAGCTTTCTCTTTTTAAACGAAGATTTTGATCTTGCTATGCAATATGCTAAAGATATTCTTTTAAACTCTACTTTTGACGAACTTGAAAAAGAAAAATTTAAAATAAAAGCCGAAATTAATGCTGATTTGGATAATCCCAGAGTCCTTGCCTCAGACACCTTTGTAAGGAAAATTTTCCAAGGACACTGCTATTCAAATACCTGTTCAAAAACACTTGAAGAAATTGATAAAGTTACAAAAGAAGATATTTTATATGTTTACAATAAAATTTTAAACTCGAAAAAAGTCATTTCAATAGCAGGGGATGTTAAAAATTCAAATGAGCTTTCAGACTACTTTGCACTTAATTTTGACTTTATGAAAACAAATGAAACAGAGTCTAAAATACCCTTGCTTGAGGATTTTTTGCCGAAAGAATCAAATGTTGAAATTGTTAAAATTTCAAAAGCAAATCTTAATCAGGCTCAGTTGTTTCAAGGCTGGATTGTCCCAAGTACTAAAAGCGACTTGTATCCGAAAATCTCTGTTATGAACAATATTTTGGGCGGCTCGGGATTAAGCTCGCGACTTTTTGTTGAATTAAGAGATAAACAAGGACTTGCATACACCGTAAGAAGCTCTTACGAAGCACTTTTTAAGTCTGCCCTGTTTAGTTTTTATATTGCAACGGAGCCAAAAAATATAAGAAAATCTCTGGACGGATTTATTTTTGAGTTAACAAAGCTTGCGAAAAACCCTCCCTCTGATGATGAGTTGCAAGGGGCGAAGGAAAATTTAATCGGCAGGTTGGAATATTTTTCTCAAACCAACTCTCAGCTTGCTTCAATGGAAGGCTATAACTATCTTGCGGGCTTAGGGCTCAACTACAGCGATAAATTTATTAAAATGATAAATGCGGTTAATTCTGATGATGTTTTGGAGGCTGCAAATTATGTGTTAAATAAAAATTCTCTCATATGTGCACTTGCGCCTAATGAGTATCTGAATTTTTAATTTTGGTTAATAATTTGCATAAAAATGCCTCATAAATTAGAATGTATATATGATTGAAGCAAGACGCGGACAAATCGTAGTTATAAAAAACCCGAAATTTTCAAAAATGGAAGGTGTAATTGAGGCTGCACAAGAGGACAGGCTCAAGATATATTATCCCAAAGAATATGAGAGTTTAGCATGGGCACTGAGCGTGGGCGATGAACTTTTGGTTGATGTGCACACACCTTTTGGTGTCAGGCACATGAATTCTATGGTTATATCTACTCCCTCTGAAGATGGAGAGCTTGTAATAGAAAATGCTACTGCTTTTAAAATTTCACAAAAAAGAGAATTTGTACGTGCTACTGCTGAATTTAGTTTTTTTGTTAAAAAAGATGATAAACTTATAAGGGCTAATTGTGTTGATATTTCTGCAGGCGGCATAAAATTTATTCCTGATGAAAAAATCTTTAGCGAAGGGGATGAAATCGAAGTAAAATTTCTGAGTGATGAATTTGAAAAAGATATTAATATAAAAGCTGTTATAATAAGCATGAAAGCTGATAACGCGGTTGCGCTTTATACTGATATAAGTGAGTATGACAGAGATAAAATTGCCAAATTTTGTATAAAAGTTTTAGATGAAAGAGATTAAGTGCCAATATTGGAGTAAGAATTGAAAACTGATAGTGAAATAAACAGAAAAATAAATAAATTAACGCGTAGCGGGCAAATTCAAAAGGCTATTGAGTATTGTCAATCAATTTTGATGAACGAACCGTCAAATACGTCGCTTTGTGTGCGTCTTGGTGATTTATACATGGATTGGCATTTAGATGTGTATCAGGCAAAGCAGTATATTGATGAGGCAATCACTCAGTATCAAAGAGCAGCGGAGAGCCTTATAGATGACCCTGAAATATACTATAAAATAGGTTTTGCTTTTTATCATAAGGGTGAATTAGACAGGGCAATAAATTATTTCAATCTTGCTCTTACAAAAGGCGCGAATAAAGCCCAGTGTCATTATATGATAGCTCAATCTCTAAAGAAAAAAGACAGATATCATGACGCTCTTGACGAGGCAAACGAGGCGCTAAAACATACACTTTTAAGGTCGTCAAGAATTCATTATCTAAAGTATAGGTTACTAAAAGCTTTATTTTTTAAATCGTTTAAAACAAAAATACAAAGTAAAATCGATTTGCTGTTGTCAATACTGACATTGCCGTTTGATAAAGAGGCTATAAAAGATGTAATTAATAAGGTTAAAATAATTACAATACTGCCTTCTCTTTTGTATGCTTGTAAATACTACATACTTAAAGATTACGAGAGCGCTATAGTAATATATAGTGAAGCTATCGATAAAATGCCCGGTTTTGCTCCGCTATACTCGCTTTTGGGTGATGTTTACAGAGTGGTCGGAAAGCACGAAGAAGCAATTGTTGAGTATAAAATGGCTCGCTGGATTGATTCCCTTTGCTTTAGTGCTTACTCGGGACTTGTGCAGGCTTATGAGGAAATGGGGGATTATGACAATGCTATAATCACCTATAAAAAGTTTATTTCAATACATCCGAATAACGCAGTGCTGCACAGTAATGTAGCTAATTTATATTTTATGAAAGGTGAAATCGAAGAAGCTGTTTCTCATTACCAAAGTGCAATAACCCTTAATCCTAAGCATGATTGGACAAGTCTTGTGGCACAGACTTTGGGGTATATTCAACAAAACGTAACTAAAAATATTCAGGCTGCAATTTCATCTTTTCATATTGCACACTTACTTGCTCCCAAGGAAATTGATATATACATAAGCCTTGGCAGCGCGTTTTATGATGCACAAGATTATGATAATGCACTTATAATCTACAGACGTGCACTTGAGCTTGAACCTAACAATGCAAAAATTCACTGTAATTTAGGCTATCTGCACTGGGGTATGGGTGATTTAACCGAAGCAATTAAGGAATACAAATTATCAATTAAAAATGACCCTAATTACGACATTGCTCACAATAATTTGGGTGTTATATACCTTGATGATTTAGCCCATATAACAAATGCTATTGAATGTTTTAAACACGCTGCAGAGGCTAATCCGAATTATGCGCTTGCTTATTACAATTTAGGCAGAGCCTATGCGCTAAAGGGAGAGAAAATAGAGGCTGCAAAGTATTATCAGCTTGCATATGATGTTAACTCGATAACGGAAGAAATTGATCCTCAAGAAATTCAGGAACGCCTAAATAATCTTTTTGACTAATAATAAAAAATCAATTTTAGTGTAGAGTTAATTTATGTCTATATGGAGCTATATATTAAAAAGAATTTTACAGGGCAGCTTGATTGTGCTCATAATGTCTTTTATAAGTTTTTTTCTTATAAGGCTTTCTCCTGTCGATCCTCTTGCTGAGTTGCGTATGAATCCATCCATTACAAAACAAACTCTTGAGGAGGAAAAAATACGTCTTGGACTTGATAAACCCGTAATTATCCAGTATTTTATCTGGGGAAAAAACTTTGTGCGCGGGAATATGGGGACAACAGTGAGCGGAGAAAAAGTAAGTGCAAAAATAAAAGAGCGTGCCCTAAATACAATTCTTTTGTCGCTAAACGTGATTTTTTGGACATGGGTAATCGGTATTCCGCTGGGTGTTATTGCCGCCCTTAATTACAGGAGTACTTTTGATAGGATTTTAACCGTTTTATCAAGTGTAGGTATGGCAATACCCTCCTTTTTCTTTGCAATACTTCTTTTGATTTTTGCGCAAAAAACAGGCTGGTTTCCTATAGGAGGGCTCACGTGTCCAAATTTTTCAAATCTTACTTTTTTGCACAAGATTTTTGATGTTGCTCATCACTTGTTTTTGCCAACCCTTGTGTTAACTACAATTTCTCTTGCAGGTTTATCAAGACAAATGCGTTCTAATTTGTTGGATGTTTTAGACAGTGACTATGTAAAATTTGCAAAAGCAAAAGGGCTTTCCCCCTTTAAGGTTGTTGTAAAGCATGCTCTGAGAAATGCAATTAATCCTCTTGTTACGCTTTTGGGGTTTGAATTTGCAGCTCTTTTAAGCGGGGCTGCCCTTACAGAGTACGTTTTCCAGTATCCGGGGCTTGGCAGATTAATCCTTGAAGCGGTTATGAAATCTGATATAAACCTTGTAATGGCAAGCCTTGTAATAGGTTCATTTATGTTGATTTTAGGTAACATACTTGCAGATATTCTCTTAAAGCTTACTGACCCGAGAGTGAGGTTGTAATGAAAAATTTTTTTAAACAATTTTTTACGGATAAATTTGCAACAATCTCTCTTTGCGTGCTTTTAATTTTGTATATTGCTATTTTTCTTGCAAATTTTATCGCACTTTATCCTAAAGACTTTTCTAACAGAAATCTCTCCTATGCACCTCCTTCAAATGTTTATTTTATTACTCCTGAAGGCAAATTAAGCAGACCATATACGTATAACTATATAAGAAAATTTGATAAAGATTCGCTAAGAATGTATTTTGTGCAAGACAGGACGCAAAAATACTATCTTACTTTATTTCCGGATGGTTTTGAGTATAAATTTCTCGGTATTTTTAAAACAAAAAAACATCTCCTTGGCGTACAAAAGGGCGGAGAGTTGTTTCTTTTGGGTTGTGACATAAACGGTCGGGATAATTTCTCAAGACTTTTATATGGCGGTCAGGTTTCGCTTACAATAGGCTTTTTGGCTCTTTTTATATCTTTTCCGATAGGGCTGATATATGGCGGAATTGCAGGATATTTCGGCGGGATTGTCGACTCTGTTATGATGAGATTTGCAGAGGCTGTAATGTCCATACCAAGCTTTTATTTGCTTATAATACTTGCGGCAATTTTACCCTCAGGCATGACAAGCTCGCAAAGATTTATGCTAATAACCGTTATCTTGGCGCTTATAGGTTGGGCAGGGTTTTCTCGTGTAGTAAGAGGTATGGTTTTATCAATTAAAACCCAAGACTTTGTCCGCGCTGCACGCTCAATTGGCGCATCGCGAGCAAGAATAATTTTAAAACATATACTCCCTCAAACTTCAAGTTATGTAATTATTGCAATAACACTTAGTGTACCGGGGTATATTTTGGCCGAATCGGGTTTAAGCTTTTTAGGATTGGGGATTCAACAGCCCGATGCAAGCTGGGGCAATATGCTTAAAGAAGCGCAAGAGTTTGCAAATATAATATATCGTCCTTGGCTTTTAACTCCCGGTTTTTTAATTTTTGTTGCGGTTTTGTCTTTTAACTTAATGGGAGATACAATAAGAGATATACTGGATCCAAAGTCACAAATCAGATAAGGAAATATGAAAGAATTAGATTTATTTAGCGACTATCATCTGCTCATTTTGACGCGTATAGGTCTTTCGATACTTTTTGGATTTATGCTGGGTTTTGAGCGGGAAATTACAGGTAAATTTGCGGGACTTCGTACACATATCCTTGTTTGTACGGGTGCATGTGTGTTTACCATATTATCGATTTACGGATTTAAAATGCAAGAGGTGGCGGGTTTTGTCGGAACAAACGATCCTGCTCGTATTGCTGCACAAATAATTACAGGTATCGGTTTTATAGGCGCAGGCACTGTTATGCGAAGCGGTACAAACATTTTGGGCATAACAACAGCTGCCACTCTTTGGGTGTGTGCCGCAGTTGGGATGTCTTGCGGTACGGGAGAATTTGTTCTTGCTGCAGTTGCTACAATTTCAACTATGGCAATTCTTATCCTTATTCGCATTTTTGAAAAAAAAGTTATACAACAGAGAATTTCTCATTATCGCAATATTGAAATAAAAATGAGTACAAGCATCAGAAACATGGATAAATTAAACGCTTTAATAGAAAAGCATTTCTCAAGAATTACCAAATTTGATAAAAAAGTGTTAAACGGTACGGATTTAAAAATAAACTTAAATGTTATTACAAACTGCAGTTTATACAGTATTAACGAGATATTTGCACATCTTGAATGTTTAAATTCTCTTGAAGTTCAGGAAATATATGAATAAGTACAATACAGATTTAAAAGAATACATAAAAACTATTTTCTGGACATTATTTGTTGCAATAATTGTCGTAGCCATAATGGTTATTGATTTAAGGCTTAACGTTGGCAAAAAACAGCAGAGTGATTTTCATATAAAAGAGCTTACAAATATTTCAATGAGCCTTAATCAACTTTATTATTTGGAAAAACAAAATCCAAATGATTATATGATAAATCTTAAAATTGCTTTTTTGTGTGAAGTGTTAAAAGATAATGCGGCTGCAAAAATTAATTATGAGAAGGCTCTTAAAAAATCTAACTATGCCCCTTTTGCTGTGTATAAGGCTGCAATGTTTTATGTAAGTCAAAAAAAATACATAGATGCAATCAATTTGGCTGAACTTTTGCCGGATTATAAGAATAAAAACATCTTTGAGCTAAAGGCAAGGTTTTACACAAGACTTGCAGACTCGTTCTTAGAAGATGGTGATTTTGTTAACTCTGTAAAAATTCACAAAATAGCTCTTAAATATGCAAAAAATACAACCGATGACATTGAAAATAAAGCGAGAGAGAATTTTGCTGTCGCATACAATAAATATGCGGAAAAATATATTGATGAAAATGATTTAAAGCATGCTATTCAAATGTTGCAAAATGCGCTTGAGATATACCCCGACCCCTATGCTATGTACAAACTCGGGCTTATTTATGAAAATGTAGACGATGAAAAAGCGCAGCGATATATAGAAGATGCTTATAATATTAACCCGGGAATAATAAATCCGGAGTTATATAATAAACTCCTTAATAAGCTTATAAAGCGTTCAAGAGAAGAAGGTGAATATTCCAAAGCGCAATTTTATGCCTTAAAACAAGAAAATTTTAAAAGAAAATACATAAATTCAAATATTTTTGATGGCGATCTTGAAATTCAAAATCTTCAAATAATAACAAGGCGCGAAAAAATTATCGGTAAAAAGCAGTATTATATTTGTTTTGATTTAAAAAATAACAGCTCTTACCCTATAGATAACATGTTTGTAAAATTTGTCATACAACCCCGAGGCGGTAAGACTTTTGAAACTGAAGAAAAAATAATCAGCAGGAACAATCCTCTCAATGCTTCAAAAGTTGCTCATAATATACAAATTCATCTTGATTGTCCAAATTATGACATGTTTTCAAAGTATGCTCAAATACAGATTTTTGCAAAGAAAAACATACGTTCTGCTTGGGTGATGATAGATTATTTGACGGTTAGTTTTATAAAATAGTGTAAAAAGCTGTACTAAATCTTTTGCTTGTGTTATTAATAATAGTATAAGTTATAAACAAGGAGCGAAATGAGAGTACACGAACTCGCAAAAGAACTTAATACAACAGCAAAAGAGCTTATTGAAAAGGCAAACACTGAGCTTGGAGTTGTCCTTAAATCGCATAGTGCAACGGTGAGCGAAACAAACATTGAAAAAATACGAGCTTTATATGTTAACAAAGAGGAAAAAAAGGCCAAGCCAAAAGCTTTTATAGTAAAAAAACAGAAGCCAAAGGAGGAACAAGCTCCATCCAAATCTGAAATAAAGCCTCAAGTTGCAGTTCAAAAAGAAGCTTCAACAGAGCCTCAGGTACATGCGCAAGTTGCGCAAGAGCCAAAATTAAAATCGCGTCTTGAAATAGTAAGGCCTGCGCCAAAGAAAACTCAAGCTGCACCTTCTGTTACTCAAGCGCCTTCGGATGTTAAAAAACAACAGATTAATAAAATAGAAAATATACCTTCGCTCACAAAAAAGAATTTTGCAAAACAGCAGTCTGAACAAAAACAACAAGATAAACAGAAAAACAAACCTGAAGAAAGTAAAAAAGCTCAAAAAGAAGAACAAACGCAAAGAACGCCTATTAAACGACATATAATTTCTCAGGATATATATGCGAACCAAGACTCAAGAAATAAAAAGAAAAAGAAAGAGCGCGGATATAATAATAAAGAAGAAGAACAGGAAAGAATAAGTCTTGAAAAGGCTGTTCAGTCAAAGCATAAAAAACATGTTCAGGAAACGCAAGCAGTTGAAGAAGTTAAGTCGGTAGTAATCAATCGTCCGATGACTGTTGGTGAATTATCGGAAAAAATTAAAAAGACACCTGCTGAAATTATAAAATTTTTAATGATGCAAGGTGTAATGGTTACGGTAAATTCGCCTATAGATGTCGATACTGCAAAAAAAGCTGCACAAAACTTTGAAATTGAAGTTTTGGATGAAGATATAGATGCATTCATCGAAGAAGAAACAATGAAAGAAGAAAAAAATAAATATTTGTTGAATGCAGATGAGAGCATGCTCTCTAAACGTGCACCTGTTGTTACAATTATGGGACATGTTGACCATGGCAAAACAACACTGCTTGATTCTATTCGTGCTTCAAAGCATAAAATTGTTTCAACTGAAGTGGGTGGAATTACCCAAAGTATAGGTGCTTACACTGTTTGGCTTGATGACAGAAAAATTGTGTTTATTGACACCCCCGGACATGAAGCTTTTACGCAAATGAGAGCGCGTGGTGCTCAATCTACAGATATTGCAATACTTGTTGTTGCGGCTGATGACGGTGTTATGCCTCAAACAATTGAGGCTATTAACCATGCAAAATCGGCGAATGTCCCGATTATTGTGGCTGTTAACAAAATGGATAAACCGGATGCGGATCCCGACAGAGTGCTGCAACAGCTGACAGAGCATGGGCTAATACCTGAAAAGTGGGGCGGAGATACAATTTGTGTTCCTGTATCGGCGCTGCAAAAAACAGGTATTGACGAACTTTTGGAATACATTTTGCTTGTTGCGGATATGCAAGAGCTTAAAGCTGTTGAAAAATGTCCTGCAACAGGAGTTATTATTGAAGCAAATCTTGATAAAGGTAAAGGGCCTGTTGCTACAATGCTTGTGCAAAACGGTACTTTAAAAATCGGTGATTCAATTGTTGTAGGTACTGTTGGTGGTAAGGTTAGGGCACTTTTAGATGATTCGGGCAGACGTGTTAAGTTTGCAGGTCCCTCGACCCCTGTTGAAATTTTGGGTCTTAATGAAGTCCCGCAAGCAGGCGACACATTTGAGGCAGTTGAAAACGAAAAGGTTATGCGTCAAATTGTTCAAGAACGCAAACAAAAAGAACGCTCCACAAGGCTGGAGGCTATGACTGCAGCTCACATTAAAAAAGAAACGCTTAATAATGATGAAATTAAAAATCTTAACCTCATTATTAAAGCAAATACACATGGTTCTGCTGAAGCTGTTTCTCAAGCAATTCAAAATGTTAAATCGTCAAAAGTTATTCCAAAAATAATCCATGTCGGCGTTGGTGATATTTCAGAGGCCGATGTTATGCTGGCGTCTGCTTCAGGGGCAATTATCCTTGGTTTTACCGTCAAAGAAGATTCCAATGCTCTTTCTGCCGCAGCAAAAGAAAAAGTGTTAATCAAAAAATATGATATTATCTATCAGGTTCTTGAAGATGTTGAAAAGACAATGCTATCCTTGCTTGAACCTGAAATTGAAGAAGTTGAACTCGGTAAGGCTGAAGTAAGGCAAGTATTTACCGTCGGTAAAACAAACAAAATTGCCGGCTGTTACGTTCTTGAAGGCAAAATTGTGCGCTCTAAAACAGCTGTTCTATACAGGAACGGAGAGCAGATTTTTAAGGGTGAAATTGACCAACTGAAACGCTTTAAAGATGACGTTAAAGAAGTTGCAACAGGCTTTGAATGCGGCATATCCTTTGCTAAATTCAACGACATTCAAGAAGGCGACATAATAGAAGTTTCAACAACTAAAGAAGTTGAAAGAGTTTCATTAGTATAAGGTAATTAAAATGTCTTTAAGAAACGAAAGAGTAAGAAAAGCACTTATGCGTGAGATTTCCGACGTTTTGCGCACAGAAATAAAAGACCCTCATATATCAGGCATTGTTTCAATTACAGATGTAGATGTATCTTCTGATAATTCTGCCGCAAGGGTTTTCTACAGCGTTTTTGGTGATGAAAAAACAAAAGAACAGACACGACTTGCACTTGAAAAGGACACTCCTCGCATACGACATGCAATAGGGCAGAGAATCAGGTTGCGTCATACTCCTTCGCTGCTTTTTATACTTGACGAGTCGCTTGAGCGTGGTGCAAAGATTACCGAACTTATAGACAAAATTTCTCGCGGCGAAATAAAATGACCCCTTCATATTTTTTAAATGTTTATAAAGACAAGGGTATGACATCTTTTGATGTAATTTATAAACTGAGAAAGATATTAAACATTAAAAAAATCGGACACTCTGGAACGCTTGACCCTCTTGCCTCAGGTGTATTGCAGGTTGCTGTTGGCAATTGTTCAAGGCTTTTAGAATATTTGGATGATGATAAAGAATATCTCGCAGACATTAAATTTGGCTACAGCTCTACAACTGATGATGATGAAGGCGAAAAAACTTTTATAAATGAGCCCAAATTTGAAAAATCCGAGCTTTTAAAAATTCTCAAGCTTTTTGAGGGTAAAATCCAGCAAATACCTCCAAAATACAGTGCGATAAAAGTCGGCGGGAAAAAACTTTGCGATATTGCAAGAAAAAACGAACAAATGCCCCAGATTAAGCCACGTAGTGTAGAGATTTATAAAATTTCGCTTGAAGAGTTCAAACCTTCAAAAAGCGCTAAAATCCGCGTTTGCTGCTCAAAAGGTACATATATACGCTCTCTTGTAAGAGATATTGGTGATAAATTGCTCTGCGGTGCTTATATGAGCGATTTAGTAAGGGTACGTGCAGGAAATTTTTTTCTGGAAAATTCCTCTGTAATTGCTGATGATATTGAAAAGCACGCCATTAATCCTATTGATGCGCTAAATCTAAATAAAATTGTCTTAACGCAGGAAGAATATGTAAAAGTTATTAACGGCAACCCTATTGCATTTAGAGGAGTTAAGACAAATGATAAAAAATTTATGTTGATATTTAACAATTCTCTTGTGTCAATTGCAAATTTATCGGATAATATATTGAAGATGGAAAAAGTTTTGAAATAGGAGTCTTAAAAATGGGCGTTTTTATTAGAACATTAATTGTCTGTTTAATAATTTGTGTAGGCTACTATTTTTATATGTTTTTGGGAAAAGAAAGCTATGAGCCGCTTGATACAAATAAAACAACCGTAAGCCAAGACAGCAATAACTATAATAGGGCGCCTGAGCCTAAAAAAAATGACAATGAGCAACTAAAGCCCCAAATGCAGAAGATGAAAGTTTGCTTTATGTCAAATGACAGCACTGTGCATTTTGTAGAGCGCGAGGCTGAAAATGCTACTCTTGAGGGTGCAATAAATGAACTTTTAAAAGGACCCACGAAATATGAAACAGCTCATGGGGTTTATTCCGAAATTCCTGCCGATGTTAAGTTGATGTGGGTAAAAGATGAAAACGGGAAAATAATTGTAAATTTAACAAAGAATTTTGAGTATGGTGGCGGAACAAGCAGTATTCAAAACAGAATTAAACAAATCAAACTTACCGTTGATTCTTTTAATCAGAAAAAGCCTGTTTACCTTTACCTTGACGGAAAGCAGGTCGAATATATGGGCGGAGAAGGTATATATATAGAGCAACCGCTTAATTAAACTTCTATTTTAACCCAAGAATCAGGTATCATATCTTTGTCTGAAATGCCCGAGTATTTGTTGAGCCATTTTGAAGGCGATACGACTCTCTTGTTTTCATTTTGATTAAGCCACGCTGCCCACCAGGAAAAAGAGGAGTTTGCAACAATATTGTGTTTGCAATTTTTCATAAAATACATATCCTCTTGCCAGTTAGCACTGTCAACAAATGTGTAGGTGTAATTATCGGGTAAAAACTCGGCAGCCTTTGTTATTTCATCTGAAAATACAAAAAATTTCGGATTTTCGCTGCATTTGCACATATGCTCAATTGCCTTTTTATAGTATTCTTTTGTACAGAGAAAATATATTTTCCTGTTTTCTTCATTATTAAGATAATCTCCAAGTCTGAGGTTTATGCTTATTGAATTTGATTTTTTTATCTCATCTAAAATATTTTTGTTTTGAATAAAGTCAAAATTCCTGAATTCAAAAAGCTCTAAGATTTCTTTTCTTAAATGTAAAAAATATTTTTCACTCTGCCAGTACCCTTTTAAATAGGCGGCGTGTCTGATTTTTAAAATTTCAGGATAAAACGTTTTTTTCTTGTCTTTGTAGAGAGTTTTTCTAAAAAAATGTTTTTTGTTCAACTTTGCAATATCATTTTGATTTGCAACATTTATCTTAAAACCAAACTTTTCAAGCTCATATTTTCTTACCGTATAGGTGTCATACGAGGATAAGTCTGCAAATAAGGGCAGATTTGCATTTTTGGCAACAACATAGCCTATGGCATATTGAAACATCTGGTTGCCCACTCCGCCTATTAAATTTGTGATAATTTTATCCATATGTAAAACTTATCACAAATAGACAGGTTTTTTAATATTTTATTTAACATCAATATTTATTGCCGTAGGATTTAGTGCCAGCCATCTGAATGTTTCAGAGTCTTTTTGTGGCATTTCAAGAATATATACTCCGCCGTATTTGCCCCTTTGTGTGATCAAATACCCTTCGTCACAAAGTATTGAAATGGCATGTCTGATTGTGTTTGTGCTGACGTTTAATATTGTAGCAAGTTCTTTCATAGACGGTATTTTATCTCCGGCGCTATGGTTTTGTATTATATATTTTTTAAGCGCTTCAAGAGTTTTTTCCCAACTGTACAAGTAAGATTCTTGCAGTATGTTGTTTTGTGGTTTGCTCATAAAAAGAGATTTTTCTTCTCTTTCTTTTTGTTTTTTTATTTTTCTCGGGTCATTGATATAAATTGTTCCGTAGCTACCTCTTCTTGAGAGAATAATGTTTTGTTCATTTAATATTTTTGCCGCCTCATTTACTGTTCTTATGCTTACATTGAACAATTTTGCAAATTCTTCGTTTGGTAATATTTTGTCACCAACATTAAAATTTTTTATTATGTATTCTTTCATTTTTTGTACGGTTATTTTTGCAAGATTTGTTCTTTGTTGAATCTTTTCACAGTTTTCTTTATTAAAACTTTTTTTGTAAATTCTAATTACCTTTGCGCCACTTTGTGTAATTTGCTCTATTATTCCTTCTCTTAAAAGCACTTCTAGTGCAAGTCTTATGGTGTTTTCGCCAATGTTTAAAAGTTTTGAGAGCTCTTTTGTGCTTGGTAATGCGTTTTCAAGTTTTAATTTTGAATCAATAATATATTTTTTGATAAGTATTGTTGCTTCGTCTTTTTTTGAAAAAGTTTTTTCAAAAATTTTGTTTTGATTATGAGGGTCTTTTATTGCAGTGCCTACGGATTGACGTGATTCAAAATAGCCCATATCCTCAGCTTGTCTTATTGCATTTTGTATTGTTCCTATACTCACGCCAAGATATTTTGCAAGTTTTGATTTTTCGGGTAAAAAATCCCCATATTTTACATCTGAAGTGCTTATTGAGTGATTTATCCAGTCGATAAGCCACTTTAAAACAATTTTTTCTTTTGTCACCTTTGAATTTTTAAAATCCGGCGGAGGGAAATTTATTTGTGAAATTTGAATTTTTTTCATGCACTACCTGTTTGTTTTTATAATTATATAACATAATAAAATGTGAACAAAATTTTTTTTGACAATATTAGAATAAAAGGTTATTCTAGTGAAATGCATTTTATAAAAGGAGTTGATAATGGATAACAAAGTGAACGAACTTAAAGGCACAAAGACTGAAAAGAATCTTCTAGAGGCGTTTTTAGGTGAATCAGGCGCCAGAAACAAATATACTTATTTTGCCTCAAGTGCCAAAAAAGAAGGATATGTACAGATTGCAAAGGTTTTTGAAGAAACTGCAAACAACGAAAAAGAGCATGCAAAAATATGGTTCAAACTTTTAAATGGTGGTTCAATCGGCTCTACACCGGATAATTTAAGGGAAGCTGCACAAGGTGAAAATTACGAGTGGACACAGATGTATGCAAACTTTGCAAAAGAAGCAAGGGAAGAAGGGTTTAATGATATTGCATTTCTTTTTGAAAAAGTTGCAGGTATAGAAAAACATCACGAGGATAGATATAAAAAATTGTTGAAAAATATCGAAGAAGGAAAAGTATTTAAAAAAGACACAAAAGTCATTTGGGAGTGTTCGAACTGCGGTTTTAGATTTGAAGGTGAGGGTGCTGTGGAAAAATGCCCTGTTTGTGCACACCCTAAATCTTACTTTTTTGTGGTTGAACAAAAATATGATTAAGAAAAGGGGCTTGTCGCCCCTTTCTTCTTAAAAGACAAAATGTTGTATATTGGTAAAAACAAAATTTTTTGATTAATTTCAAAAATTTTAAATAATTTACTTAACTTAACTTTTTATCTGCCAATCCCATGATATTCAAATCCGAGTTCTTGCATAACTTTTGGGTTATATTGGTTTCTGCCGTCAAATATTATTTTTTGTTTCATTAGCTTTGCCATTTTGTCAAAATCAGGGGTTCTAAATTCATGCCATTCGGTTAAAAGCAGCATGGCATCAACATCTTCGATTGCTTCATATGAATTTTTGCAATACATAATTTTTTCGCCGAAAATTTTCCTTGCTTCATCTTGTGCTTTAGGGTCAAAAGCTTTTATTTTTGCACCGCTTTCTAAAAGTCTTTTTAGTATAGTAACCGAGGGCGCTTGCCTTATGTCGTTTGTTTTTGGTTTAAAGGAAAGTCCCCATACGCCAAGTGTCAGGTTTTGTATATTTGAAAATCTGTTTTTTATTTTTTGTACAAACAGCTCTCTTTGTTTTAAATTTGTTTCATAGACCGCCTGTAAAATGTTTGAGTCAGTGCCGCTTTGTTTTGCAGTATTGATAAGGGCTTTTAGATCCTTTGGAAAACAGCTGCCGCCAAAACCAATGCCTGCAAACATAAAATGGTGTCCGATTCTTTTATCCTGACATACTGCATTTCGAACCTCGTTTATATCAGCACCTGTTTTTTCACAAATGTTTGCTATTTCGTTAATGTATGAAATTTTCAAAGCCAAAAAGCAGTTTGCTGCGTACTTTGTCATCTCGGCACTTTTTACATCCATAACCATAACGGGATTGCCGTTTAATATGTGTGGTGCATAAAGCTCTTTCATTATTTTAATTGCTCGACTGGAACTTGAACCGATTATAACTCTGTCGGGCTTTAAAAAATCCTCAACGGCCGCCCCTTGTTTTAAAAATTCAGGATTTGAAACGACATCAAAATCAACATCTGTCTTTGATTTTATAATGTCGTATATTTTCTCGCCAGTACCAACGGGCACTGTCGATTTATTAACTATTACTTTATAGCTGTTAAGCGAACTTGCTATTTGATTTACAACTTCAAAGACATAGCTCAAGTTTGCATTGCCTGATTCATCTTCAGGAGTTCCTACTGCAATAAAGCACACAAGAGAGCTTTTTATGGCTTCTTCAATATTATTTGAAAATTTTAAACGTCCGTCTTTTGTGTTTGTGTGCACCAATTCATCAAGTTGTGGTTCGTAAATTGGAATTATGCCACTATTTAAGTCGTTAATTTTTTTCTCATCTTTGTCAACGCAAATAACCTGATTGCCGGTTTCAGCAAGGCAAGCACCTGCTACAAGACCTACGTAGCCTGTTCCTATGACACAAATGTTCATTGTTTGTCTATCCTTGTTTTAAAATATTCTATGGTGTTTTTAATGCCATCCTCGATTTTTACTTTTGGTTCAAAACCCAGTTTTGTTTTTGCACAAGAAATATCAGGTTTTCTTTTGTGCGGATCATCTAAAGGCAGTGGCATATAAACACATTTTGAGCTGGATTTTGTTAAGTCTAAAATATAAAGTGCAAAGTCTTTTATTGTAAATTCATCGGGATTGCCAAGGTTTACAGGTTCTGTAACGTCGCTTTTCATAAGTAAAATAAGACCTTCAAGCAAATCGCTTATATAGCAAAAAGACCTGCTTTGATTGCCTTCGCCGTATATTGTTATATCTTCGCCCCTAAGTGCCTGAACAATGAAGTTAGATACAACTCTGCCGTCTTTTATATCCATGTTTTCGCCGTACGTATTAAAAATGCGCGCAATTTTTGCGTTTAGGCCGTATAATCTGTTGTAGTCACATATTAAAGTTTCTGCGGCTCTTTTGCCTTCATCATAGCAAGCCCTAATGCCGTTTGGGTTGACATTCCCAAAGTATTTTTCGTTTTGAGGGTAAATTTTTGCATCTCCGTAAACCTCGCTTGTCGATGCTTGCAGGAGTTTTGCGCCTGTTTTTTTTGAAAGTTCAAGTGCATTTATTATCCCAAAAACAGATGTTTTAAAGGTGAATATAGGGTCTTTTTGATAATGTATCGGACTGGCAGGACATGCAAGGTTATATATTTCATCTGCCTCGATGTCGTAGGGTTCAATAACATTGTGCTCAAAAAATTTATAATTTTTATTGTTTAAAAAGGGCTTAAGATTTTCTTTTTGTCCTGTATAAAAATTGTCCAGACCTATTACAAAATTTCCTTCCTCAAGGAGCCTTTTTGTTAAATTTGAGCCTATAAAACCTGCCGCGCCTGTAATTAATATTTTTTTCATTTTTCCTCGTAAAAATTATACAATAAAATTGTTATTTTATAAAAATACTCCTGATGGGCAAGTAAATACTCTTAAAGGTTTTGAGCATAAATTTGTCGATTTTGTAAAAGGGATAAATTTCCTTAAAATATTTTTTTCTTATAAGGTCTTTTTCTGCTTCAAATATTTTTGAGTTTTGCATATCGGTTGAAATGCCGCCAATTAAAAAATTACATATTGCAAAATTAAGAGGCAACATTTTTGCTTTTTTACACCTTCTTATACGTGCATTAAAATCCCAGTCTGCATAAATTTTAAAGTTTTCAATATCGTATTTATCATCAAAAAACAAGCATCTTTTGTAAAATATTGCCTGATGACAAATATTGTTGTTTGCAAAAAATATTTTATTTTTGTAATTTTCGCATTTGTTTATTTTTACACAATTTCCGTTTTTATCTATATCTTTTGACCAGCCGAAAACAAAATCATAATCAGTATTTTTTGAAATTTCTTCCATTGCATTTTTTAGCACATTTTCATCACAAAACGTGTCACCCGCATTGAAAAATAATACATAGTCGCCTGTAGCTTTCTCAAGTGCCAAATTCATTGCATCGTAAACACCCTTATCTTTTGCGCTTTTAAAATATGTAATATGTTCTTTGTATTTTTCTATAATATCTGTTGTGCCATCTTCAGATTTGCCGTCAAAAACAATAAGCTCAATGTTTTTGTAACTTTGTCCGATAATACTTTTAAGAGTCTTTTCTATCGTATTTGCCGCATTTAGGCACACTGTTATTATTGTTAGTTTCATAAGTTTTATATTATCATAAATTTATGATAATATGTTTGTAATTAATAAAGGATATAAATTTGAACTCCAACGGTATTTCATCTGCAATATTTGACCTTGACGGCACACTTATCGATTCTCGCTGCGGAATTGTAAACGGCTTGAAGGACGCTTTTTTGCGCTGCGGTTTGGAAGTTCCTCAAAATGCGGTTATTCCTGTGGGTCCCCCTTTGTACGATACTATTTTAAGCGTTTTTCCGGATATTGAAGCTGGTATGATTGAAAAAATAGTAGAAGCATTTAGGGATGCTTATCACCGTTTTGATTTGCCTGTTTCAAAACCCTTTCCAAAAACTGTTGAATTGTTGCAAAATTTAAAAGAAAACGGGATAAATACATATATTGCAACATATAAGCCAAAAATATTTTCATCAAAAATTCTTGAAAAATATTTTTGCGGTCTTTATGTCGATTTAGTTACTCCAACGGAGCTTCCAAGCTGGAGTAATAACTATGAAAACAATTGTACAAAAGCTGATATTGTTGAGTTTCTTGTAAAAAAACACTCAATAAACCCAAATGAGTGTTTCATGGTGGGTGATGCAATAACTGATATTGAAGCTGCACATAAAAATAAAATGATAAGTATAGCCGCAAATTACGGCTATGGCGATAATTTACACTTTGCCCATTACAGCGCAAATGATACCGATGAACTTTGTAACATTGTGTTAAGTTTGGTTAATAACGAACAGTATCAACAAAAAGCGGTTTAAGTCAAAAATTCTCAAAGCAATTTCTCAAATGCAAAAGTTTTTATAAATGCAAGGGAGAAATATTTTTTATAGGGAGAGAATTTATGATTTACGATTTAAGCAGTGTTTACCAACCGAGAAAATCAGGTGCTTACCAAATGCTAAGGGGCATTAATGAGGCTGTTAGCACTACATATTCAAGTGATAAAAGTGATACTGAAATTGCAGATTTAGCTGATAAAAAAGCGCAAAATGAAGATGATAAATCAGGAATAACAGTTGCGCTTGAGGACTTTACGGACGCAATGAGCGGGTTGCATGGTTATAGCAGTTCAAATCTTGATTCAAGTGACACAAAAACAGGATTTTTTGGCTCGGGCGCGGATAATATCTTCAAAACAGAACAAGGACAAGAAATAGTTGCGAAGCGCGGCAATGTATTTCAAAGTGATTTATACGAAAGCGAGTATAATAAAAACGGCGGCATAAGATATGCAAAAAATGTCGATGATATGGCGCAAGCTGCGATAAACTTTGCAAAAGCCGATATAGCAGCTATAGAGAAAGCAAATAAGCTTGCAAACGGCGGAAACACAAACGGTAAACTGGAAGTAAGCGAAATAGGAACATATACAAACTTTAACGGTGTTGTAAAAAATGTAATGGAAGATATGAATATCACAGGCAGCAAAAGCTCTCTAACCGCTGAAGAATATGCTGCCTATATGATGGTTGCAGACGGATTGAGTGAAGTTGACGGTGTAACCGTAAGATACGATTCATCTAAAATGGACGGACTTGTTACAGAGGAGGAAGCTCGCCTGATGCAGGATTTGGATGACGAAGAATTGCAAGCATTGGCAAAAAGAGTTTATGATCAATATATAAAATAAAATAATTAAGTGTTAAAATAATCTTTGTTATGTTTTATTTTGATACAATAAACAACAAAAAAGTGCTCAAGTCTGATTTTTTAAGTGAGGCTGAGCACTTTTTTACCACAAAAGAAAGCTTTATTAAAACAAAAGACCCTGTATTTAGCAAAGAAACAGAGAATAACAAAAACGATATATTAAATTTTTTGGGCGTTGATGAGTTAATCTGTCCAAAACAAACTCACAGTGCTAATATTGCATTTGCAGAGAATAAAAAAGATTTTCCAAATACTGATGCACTTATTTTAAATCGGAAAAACATTGCAATATATCTAAATTTTGCAGACTGCACCCCTGTCATACTTTACGATAAAAAACAAAACATTGGCGCAATTGCACATGCAGGATGGAGGGGAACCGCACAATCAATTTTAAAAAAAACTCTCGTTAAAATGAACTCTAACCCAAAAGATATTATAGCGCTTATTGGTCCCTGTATTTGTTTTAAGTGTTTTGAAACAAGTCCTGAGGTCATTTTGGAACTTAAAAAAACAATAGATAACACCGAGGGTCTTTTTTCTGAAAGATATGCAGATTTAAAAGGAATAAACGAAAGACAGCTGAGAGAGTGCGCAGTGGATAAAATTGATATATGTCCGTATTGCACCTGCTGTAATAACGATTTATTTTTTTCTTACAGAGGGGAAAATAAAACAACAAACAGAATAAGTGCCGTTTTGCGTCTTAATTAAAATGAGCGCAGGACGGGCATTTTTTGTTTTTTTCCAGTTTGATTTTTCTAAAGTGTTCGCCAAGTCCGTCATAAAAAAGCATGGTGTTATACAGAACTTCACCTTTGTTAATTATTATTTTTAGCGCTTCCATAGCTTGAATTGAGGCAATTGTTGAAACTGTCGGGCTTGCAATTCCTGTTTTTATTTTTATGTCTTTTGAGCAATTGTATAGTTCGGGCACAAAGCATGCAAGACAAGCACTGCCCTTTTTAATTACACAAACTTGACCGCAGAATTCCTCGACGCCCCCATGAATCAGTATTTTGTTTGTTTTAATTACGGTATCTGAGAGGACAAATTTGGAATAATAATTGTCAAAACAGTCAATTATAATGTCGTAACTTAAAAAAAGCTCTTGAGCGTTATCTTTATCAAGCCTTATTTTATAAGGCATAACATTTATTTGCGGATTAAAATCGTTTATAAAATTTTTGGCGCTGATAACTTTCTCTTGCCCTAAAGTAGACATTTTGTGTACATATTGGCGATTTAAGTTTGAAAGTTCAACTTTGTCATTGTCAACTATTCCGATATTGCCTACGCCAAGACCCATAAGGTTTATAAGTACTCCGGAACCCAGCCCGCCTGCTCCGCACACCAGAACTCTGGCGTTTTTTAGCTTGTGTTGCCCAAGCTCTCCTATCTCTTTTATTAAAATGTTTCTTTCATATCTGCTCATAAATTTATTATCGACTAAGTTGCAAAAAAAATCTATAATTATATTATGAACAAAGACGAAATTGCTGAAATTCTAACTTGCGAAAGTGCTGATATCTATTATAAAAAAGCAGACGCAATAAGGCGCGAATATTGCGGTAATATTGTCCATTTGCGCGCTCTTATAGAATTTAGTAATTTTTGTAAAAAACAATGTTTGTACTGTGGGATTAATGCAAAAAACAAAAATGTTAAAAGATACAGACTTAGCGAACAAGATATTGTTAAAAGCGCAAAATATGCTCAAAAAATCGGTTTTAAAACAATTGTACTGCAAAGTGGTGAGGACGATTATTTTGATGTAAAAAAGATGTGTACGATTATTGAAAAAATTAAAGAATTAAACCTTGTAATTACATTAAGTATCGGTGAAAAAACAAAAGACGAATACAGGGCATACAAGGATTCGGGCGCTGACAGATATCTTTTAAGAATTGAAACTACCGATGAAAATTTGTATAAAAAATTGCACCCCAACTCAGATTTTAAAAACAGGCTAAAATGTTTGTATAATTTAAAAGAACTGGGTTTTGAGCTTGGAAGCGGAATTATGGTCGGTTTACCGCAACAATCTATAGAGTCAATTGCAGATGATATTTTGTTTTTTAAAAAAATTGATGTTGATATGGTAGGGCTTGGGCCTTTTATTTCTAACAGTGAAACGGAATTGAAAAATTTTCCAAACGGAAGTTATGAACTTGCGCTAAGGTCAATTGCTGCAACAAGGTTATTAATGCCTGATATAAATGTTCCTGCAACAACCGCTATGGAAACGCTTTTAAAAGAAGGCAGAAAAATCGCACTTCAAAGCGGGGCAAATGTTGTTATGCCAAATATAACACCCCAAAATATAAGGGGTAATTACTCGCTTTACCCAAACAAGCAAAGCGTTAATGCGCTTGACGATGATTCATTGAATTTGCTCAGAGAGGAAATAGCCTCAATCGGTGATAGTATTTCGGATGATTTTGGCACGAGCCTGCATTTTAAAAAATAGACAGTTTATTTAATGTTTTAATATGTAAAATAATTTATATTATCCTTAGTTTATTGTTAAGTAAGGAGAACAGTATGTTTTTATTGTTAAAATGGGCTCTGTTTGCGCTTGTAATAATGCTTAGTGCGTGGTTAATCCCCGGTATTGAAGTAGACGGGTTTTTAAGTGCGCTTTTGGTAGTAGTTGTTATGGCGTTAATAAACACATTTGTAAAACCTTTAATTGTTCTTATAACTTTGCCGATTAATGTAATAACTTTGGGTTTATTTATATTTGTTATAAACGCAGCGCTTTTGTTGCTGTTGGGGAAAATAACCCCCGGGTTTGAAGTTGACGGTTTTTTAAGCGCGCTTTTGGGCTCTGTTGTTATATCTTTCCTTGGAACTTTAATAAGCAATATTGAGCCTAAAACTTAATATTTTGCACCTTTGTGTACTTTTTGATATACTTTATCAAGAAAAGAGGTTGGAATATGCTGACGCTTGATAAAGTATATGATGCACAAAGAGTTTTAAGGGATAATATAAGAAAAACGGACTTAATTCATGCCCCATCGTTATCAGATAAAGCAGATATTTATTTAAAAGCGGAAAATCTTCAAACGACAGGTTCTTTTAAGGTAAGAGGCGCTTATTATAAAATTGCCAGATTAAACGATGAGCAAAAAAAACGCGGAATAATAGCATGTTCTGCAGGAAACCACGCTCAGGGTGTTGCACTTAGCGCACAGAAAAATAATATAAAATCGGCAATTTTTATTCCAAGCACTGCACCAATTTCAAAAATAGAAGCGACAAGAAAATACGGCGCTCAAATTATGCTTGTTGATGGTGTATACGATGATGCTTATAAGGCAGCAATAAAGTATCAGCAGGAAACTCAAGGTGAATTCATTCACCCCTTTGATGACATAGATATTATTGCAGGTCAAGGTACAATTGCGCTTGAGCTTATGGAGCAGCTAAGTGATATGGAGGCTATAATTGTTCCCATAGGCGGCGGCGGTTTGATTTCAGGGGTGGCGTATACGGTTAAAATGCTTAATCCTAATTGTAAGGTGTACGGTGTTCAGGCATGCGGCGCACCAAGTATGGTAAATTCTCTCCATGAGCACAAAAGAATAGAATTGCCCTCTGTGTCGACCTTTGCAGACGGAACAGCGGTAAAGTTGCCGGGGGAAAATACTTTTAAAATTTGCGAAGAATATGTGGATGAAGTCGTAACGGTGAGTGAAGATGAAATAGCCGGCGCGATTTTATCTTTAATTGAGAAACAAAAACTTATTGCAGAAGGTGCGGGAGCGCTGAGTGTTGCAGCTGCAATGTTTAATAAATTGCCTCTTGAAGGTAAAAAGACCGTATGTCTTGTTTCAGGCGGAAATATTGATGTTAACATATTATCCAGAGTAATTAATCGCGGTCTTATGAAAGAAGGAAGATTGAGCGATTTAACAATTGAGCTTTTGGATAAGCCCGGACAATTAAGAGATGTGTCGACAATAATTGCTCAACATGGTGCAAATGTTATAAGGGTTAGGCACAATCAAGGCGGAAAAGGAACTGAGATTAACGAGTGCTATTTGTCTGTTACTCTTGAAACAAAAAATGCTCAACATTTAGAGGAAATAAAACAGGCTTTTATTGAAAAAGGTTACAGAATTTCATCAACTTTTTAGGAGAAAAAATGAACAAAGTTATTTATACAAAAAATGCACCTGAGGCAATAGGCCCCTATTCTCAAGCCTATTTGTGCGGCAATATTTTGTACACATCGGGTCAAATTGCAATTAATCCCGAGAATAATGAGTTTATTGGCGGAAATATCGAACATCAAACAAAAAGAGTTATTGAAAATTTAGCTGCCGTTTTAAGAGAGGCGGGTTTTGGTTTTGAACATGTTGTTAAAACAACCTGTTTTTTAAAAAATATGAGCGACTTTACGGCATTTAATCAAATCTATGGCGAGTACTTTACCTCTAAACCTGCTCGCTCTTGTGTTGCTGCACAAGAGCTCCCCAAAGGAGCCCTTGTTGAAATTGAACTTGTGGCAATTAAGAATTAGCCTATAATGCTTGCCAATATTGCTTTTTGAGCGTGCATTCTGTTTTCTGCCTGCTCGAAAATACTTTTTGCGTGTTTTTCAAGTACACTGTGGGTTATTTCTTCTTCTCTGTGAGCAGGTAAACAATGCAGAACAATGCAATCATCAGCGGCATTGTCGCACAATTTATCATTAATTTGATAAGGTTTAAATATTTCCTTTCTGGCTTGAGCTTCGCTTTCTTGACCCATGCTTGCCCAAACGTCCGTATAAATTATATTTGCGCCGCTAACAGCACTTATCGGGTCGTTGAGTATTTCAACCTTAGAGCCTGATTTTTTTGCTGTGTCTTTTGCAAAATTTAAAAATTTCTCCATAGGTTCATAACCCTTGGGACATGCAATTGTAATATCCATACCGACTAAAGCGCAACCGGCTAAAAGGCTGTTTGCAACATTGTTTCCATCGCCCACATAGGTAAGTTTCAGTCCTTCAAGCTTTGAAAAATGTTCTTTTATGGTAAGTAAATCTGCCATAATCTGGCATGGGTGACAATCATCGGTTAAACCGTTTATTGTTGGTACGGTTGAGTATTTTGCAAATTCTTCAACATCTCTGTGTGCAAAAGTTCTAATCATAACGCAATCCGCATAACGTGATAAAACTCTTGCGGTATCTGCTATTGTTTCTCTTACACCAAGATTTATTTCATCCTGTTTTAGTGTCAGGGAATTTCCTCCAAGCTGCCTCATGCCTATTTCAAAACTTACTCTTGTTCTGAGGGAGGGTTTTGAAAATATTAAAGCTAAATTTTTATTTTGCAAAATCGGCAAAAAATGCCCGCTTTTTGTGTCTTTTTTAATCTCTTGTGCAAAGTCCAAAAGATATAAAATTTCATCTTTTGTAAAATCAACTAAAGTCAAAAAGTCTTTGCCTTTTAAATTCATATTTTCTCCTTTATATACTTTTCACAAATTTTAATGACATGTTCTGTCGCCTCGCTTGATGGCGCACCAAGAGTTTTTCTGTTTTCTACACAATTTTCAAGGGATATCGCACTGTAAATGTCCGCATCAAAAAGTTCGCAATGTCTTTTGAATTCATCGAGTGTTAATTCTTCTAAATTTTTTGAATTTTGTATACAATAAAACACAAGCTCGCCTGCTATTTTGTGTGTATCTCTAAAAGGCATACCTTTTTTAGTCAAATAATCCGCAACATCTGTTGCATTTAAAAACCCGTTTTTTGCAGACCTGAGCATTGCATTTTTATTTATGACAAGGGTGTCAAACATTTTTGTAAAAATTTCAAGGCACATCTTCACTGTGTCAACAGAGTCAAATAAAAACTCTTTATCTTCCTGCATATCTTTATTGTAAGCAAGAGGTAGAGCTTTCATAACGGTTAAAATGCCTGTTAAATTACCGTAAACCCTGCCGCATTTTCCCCTTACCAGCTCTGCTATGTCGGGATTTTTTTTCTGGGGCATAATACTTGAGCCGGTTGAGTATCTGTCATCAAGTTTTACAAAGTTGTATTCTTGCGAGCACCAAAGTATTATCTCCTCGCAAAATCTGCTCAAATGCATCATAATAAAACTTATACAACTTATTGTTTCAATTACAAAATCTCTGTCTGAAACAGCGTCAATTGTATTTAGTGCGGGCGTTTCAAATCCTAAAAGCTCACAAGTGTAGTTTCTGTCTATGTTATATGTTGTGCCTGCAAGAGCACAAGCGCCTAAGGGGCAAGTGTTTGCTCTTTTGTAAGCATCCTCAAGTCTTGAAATATCTCTTTTAAACATTTCAAAGTAGGCTAAAATATGATGAGCAAAGGTAATCGGCTGAGCTTTTTGCAGGTGTGTAAAACCGGGCATTATTGTTTTTGTGTTTTCTTTTGCCTTGTTTAAAATTACCTTTTCAAGCTCTAAAAGCAGATTTTTAATATTGAGAAGTTCTTTTTTAACGTACATTTTAGTATCAAGTGCCACCTGATCATTTCTGCTTCTTGCACTGTGAAGTTTTTTGCCTGATTTACCTATTAAATCGGTCAAAAGCTTTTCTATATTCATGTGAATATCTTCACAGGCTACGTCAAATTCAACCTTGCCGTTTTCAATATCTTTTAGGATTTTAGATAAACCCTCCTGAATGTTTTTTGAGTCAACAGTGGAAATTATCCCCTGTTTTTCAAGCATTTTTGTATGGGCAATAGAGCCTTCAATGTCTTCTCTGTAAAGTCTTTTATCAAACCTTACGGAAGAATTAAAGTCGTCTGTTTTCTCGTCTGTTTGAGCGCAAAATCTTCCGCCCCAGAGTTTATCGTTAGCCATCTGTTTTATCTCCCAAAAGCATTGCTCTAGCTTTCAGCGGTAAGCCGAAAAGATTTATAAAGCCCTCTGCGTCTTTATGATTGTATAAATCACCTGTTGTAAAGCTTGCAAGGCTTTCGCTGTAAAGTGAATAGGGCGAAGTTGCGCCAGCGTATATGATGTTACCTTTGTATAATTTTAATTTAACTTTACCTGTTACCGTTTTTTGTGTTTCATCTACAAAAGCGCTAAGGGCAGCCCTGAGCGGACTAAACCATAATCCGTTGTATACAAGCTTTGCAAATTCGTTTGCAATGTTTAATTTATATTGATAAGTATCTCTGTCCAGACATAAATGCTCAAGATACTCGTGTGCTTGGTATAGCAGTGTTCCTCCGGGGGTTTCGTAAACTCCTCTTGATTTCATTCCGACAAGTCTGTTTTCAACAATGTCTGCTATGCCTATGCCGTTTTCACCCGCTAATTTGTTTGCGGTTTCAAGGAGTTCTTTTGCACTTGATTTTTTGCCGTTAATTGCAATTGGGATACCTTTTTCAAATTCAATTTCAACATAAGTATCCTTATCCGGTGCTTTCTGCGGAGTTACCGACATTTGAAGAAGTTTATCAAAATTAGGTTCAAGCGCGGGATCTTCAAGCTCTAATCCTTCATGGCTTAAATGCCACAGGTTTTTATCTCTTGAATAAGAGTCATCTTTTTTCATAGGTACTTCAATGCCTCTTTTTTCAAGATATTCAATCTCATCTTCTCTTGATTTTATCTCCCATATTCTCCAAGGGGCAATGATTTTAAGTTCAGGTGCAAGCGCTTTTATTGCAAGCTCAAATCTTACCTGATCGTTACCTTTGCCTGTTGCACCATGGCAAATTGCAACAGCACCTTCTTTTTTTGCTATATCTACAAGGCATTTGCCTATTATGGGTCTTGCAATAGATGTACCCAAGAGATATTTGCTTTCATACACAGCACCTGCCTTTAGTGTCGGCCAAGCATACTGTTGCAAAAATTCTTCCGTAACATCGAGCAAATAAAACTTGCTCGCACCTGTTTTAAGAGCTTTTTGCTCAAGCCCGTCGGTTTCTTTTCCTTGTCCTACGTCAATGCACACTGCAATAATGTCATAGTCGTAAGTTTCTTTTAACCAAGGTATTAAGACGGTGGTGTCTAATCCGCCCGAGTACGCCAAAATAACTTTTTCTTTCATATTATTCTCCTTTTATGTTTTTAAAAACTTTTTCTAAAATTAAAAATCCTTCATCTGCCACCTTTTTGTCGATAATTAAAGGCGGCACAAATCGAACAACATTTGAGCCTGCACTCAGTATTAAAAGCCCCTCACTAAAGGCCTTGTTTGCAATTTCTTTTACAGATGTATCAAGCTCTATTCCGAGCATTAAACCAAGACCTCTTACATCTTTTATAAAAGAATATTTTTCTTTCAATTTGTTTAATTTTTCGAAAAAATAAGCACTCATTTGCGCTACGTTTTCAAGTAAATTTGTATTTAGAATTTCATCAACAACAACATTGGCGCAAGCGCACGCCAGCAGGTTGCCGCCAAAAGTGCTTGCATGGTCGCCAATACCAAAGGATGAGGCGAATTTATCATTTGCAAGCATTGCTCCCATCGGGATACCGCCGCCAATAGCTTTTGCAAGAGTAACGATATCAGGGTTAATATTATAAACCTGATGAGCAAAAAGCTTGCCGCATCTGCCCATGCCGCACTGAACTTCATCAAAGATAAGAGCAATGTTGTTTTCTGTGCAAATTTTTCTAACTTCTTTTAAAAACTCCTCTTTTGCGGGAATTATACCCCCTTCGCCCTGAATAGGCTCAAGAAATATCGCGCATACATTTTTATCAAGACATTCTTTAAGCGAATTTATATCGTTGTATGCGGCAAATTTTACCTCACTCATAAGCGGAGTGAAATTTTTTTGGTATTTATCCTGACCCGTCAAGCTAAGAGCTCCTATTGTTCTTCCATGGAAAGAATTTTTAAAGGCAATAAATTTTGTGCAATTGTCACCTTTATTTTTTTTGGCATAAATTTTTGCAAGTTTTAATGCCGCCTCGTTTGCCTCTGCGCCACTGTTACAGAAAAATGCTTTATCAAAAGAGCTGTTGTTGCAGAGTTTTTGCGCAAGCTCTATTTGAGGTTCACTCCAATATAAGTTTGAACAGTGTAAAAGTTTTTTAGATTGGTTTAAAATTGTGTTCTCGATTTTTTTGCAGCCGTAGCCAAGGGAGTTAACGGCAATTCCTGAGGCAAAATCGATATATTTTTTGCCGTTTGTGTCATACAAAAAACAACCTTTTCCATAGTCAAATGTGACATCAAATCTTGAGTATGTGTTCATAATAAATTTTTTGTTCATTACTTTTCCACCATTGTCCCTATTCCATCGTGCGTAAAAATTTCAAGCAGCAGTGAATGTTCCAGTCTGCCATCCAGTATATGCACACTTTCAACGCCGTTTTCAATTGCAAATTTACAACTTTGTACTTTTGGAATCATCCCGCCTTCTATAATTTTTTCATCAATATATTTTTGAATTTCCGACACTTTAAGTGTTGAAATAACTGAAGCGGGATCAAATTTATCTCTCATAACACCTTCGATATCGGTTAAAAAGACGAGCTTTTGCGCCTTTAGTGCGCATGCTGTTGCAACCGCTGCATAGTCAGCATTAATATTATAAATATTTCCGTCTTTGTCTTTTGAAACCGGTGCAATAATAGGAATGTAAGAGTTTTCAATAAGGACATTTAGGATTTTTTCATTTACTTTTGTGACTTCGCCAATAAAACCTAAGTCCTTGCCGTTGGGAAAGATTTTTTGCACTTCAAATAAATTTGTATCGCACCCTGATAAGCCAAGTGCCTCAACTCCACAGTTTTGAATTGCATGTACTATTTTTTTGTTAACGCTGGCGCCAAGCACCATTTCAACTACTTGTGCCGTTTTTTTATCTGTTTTTCTGAGTCCGTCGACAAATTCCGTTTGAATATTCATATCTTTTAGCGTTTGGGTTATTTCAACCCCTCCGCCATGCACTATGACAGGCTTTATGCCTATGTATTTCATAAGTGCAATATCTTCCGTTATTGTTTTAAATACATTTTCGTCTTTAAGTGCTTCACCGCCTAATTTTACAACTACGGTTTTGCCCGTAAATTCTTTTATGTAAGGCAGTGATTCGGTTAAAATTCTTACTTTTTGTACAAATTCTTTCATTATATCCTCGTCTATGTTCTATACTCGCCGTTTATTCTTACGTATTCGTAACTCAAATCGCAACCCCAAGCTGTCGCTTTTGAATTGCCCTCATTGAGATGCACATTAACGGTTATTTCTTTGTTTTTTAAAATTTCTTGTGCTGTTTCTTCACAAAAATCAAGAGGCGTGCCGTTTTCCATTAAATAAATCGACTTGTCGCCACAGCTAAACTCTATTGAAACCCTTTCGGGGTCAAATTTTACTCCGCTATAGCCTAGTGCCGCAAGAATTCTGCCCCAGTTTGCATCTTCGCCGAAAAATGCCGTTTTTACAAGATTTGATGTAATTACCGATTTTGCAAGAATTTTTGCACTGTTTTCGTCTTTTGCGCCAAAAACATTTATTTCAAGAAATTTTGTTGCCCCTTCTCCATCCAGTACGATTTGTTTTGCAAGGTGTTTGTTTACCATATCAAGAGCTTGGGCAAATGTTTTATAATCATCCGTTTCGCTCTCTATAGGTTTATTTTTGGCACAGCCGTTTGCAAGCACAAGCACCATATCGTTTGTTGACGTGTCACCGTCAACGGAAATCATGTTGTAAGTGTTTTTTGTGCTGTCAGAGAGTGCTTTTTGTAACATTTCTTTTGATATAACGGCGTCAGTTGTCACAAATCCCAGCATTGTACCCATGTTGGGGTGAATCATGCCAGAGCCTTTTGCAATTGCGCCTATTTTTACGGTCTTTCCGCTTATTTCAAATTCATAAGCAATACCTTTTACAAAAGTGTCTGTCGTCATAATCCCTTCTGCAGCGTTCAGGGCAGCTTGTTCGTTGTTACCGATTTGTGTTGCTATTTCTTCTATCCCGTCTAAAATTTTATCCATCTGCAATTGCACGCCTATAACACCTGTTGAAGCCACAAGGACACTTCTTTGCGGCAAATTAAAAACTTTTTGAGTTTTTTCTATCATCTCCCAGGCATTTGTAAGCCCTTTAGCACCTGTGCATGCGTTTGCATTACCGCTGTTTATGATTATTGCATTTATCGGTGTACCTTTTTCTACAATGTCTTTTGTAACAAGCAGGGGCGCTGCTTTTACAACATTTGTTGTATAAACACCTGCGCTAATTGCGGCATTTTTTGTATATATAAGTGCTAAATCCTTTCTTCTTCTTTTAACACCGGTTCTTATTCCTGCTGCCTCAAAGCCCAAGGGGGCAATAATTGCGCCGTTTATTTTTTTAATTTTTTCTTTTGTACCAAACATTTTTTCTCCTTATTTATGGAAATATTGCTATATTTTGCAGTGCTGTTTTTTCGTTTAAATTAAACATAATGTTCATATTTTGAACTGCTTGCCCCGAGGCTCCTTTGTATAGATTATCTATTGCGCTAAAGACCATTATTCTTTTTGTTCGTGTGTCTTTAAAAATACTTATGTCGCAATAGTTTGTGCCTTTTGTCCATCGTGTTTGCGCTTCTTCATCCAAAAGCCTTATAAAGGGTTTATCCTTGTAATATTTTTTATAAATTTCTTTTATGTCGTTTAATTCAAAATCTTTATTTGGTTTTAGGTAAACACTTGCTAAAATTCCCCTGTTCATGGGTATTAAGTGCGGTGTAAAGTTTATAAGTACATTTTGTTTTGAAATGTCGCCAAGTATTTGCTCAATTTCGGGGGTGTGTCTGTGGGAGGCAACTTTATAGGGTTTAATTGTTTCGTTACATTCGCAAAAGAGTGTGTCAATGTTTAGTCCTCTGCCTGCACCTGTCACACCTGATTTTGCATCAATTATTATTTCATCGGGGTAAATAATACCTTCTTTTAAAAGCGGTGCAACGGCAAGGATAGAGGCGGTTGCGTAGCAGCCCGGGTTTGCAACAAGTCTTGCGTGTTTAATTTTTTCAAAATTCCACTCAGGCAGACCGTATACGGCTTCATTTAAAAGGTTTTGCCCAAAGTGTTCGGTTTTATACCATTTTTCATAGGTTTCTTTATTGTTTAATCTAAAATCCGCCCCTAAGTCTATTACTTTTGTATTGTTTAATATATCCTCATTAATTTTTGCGCTTGCAATTCCATGGGGTAGGGCAAGGAAGATAACATCTGCTTTTTTGGAAATTTCTTCAATATTTTCTGTTTCAAGTTCGATATCTAAAACCCCTTTGAAATTTTTATAAATATCGGAAAATAGTTGTCCGCAGTAGCTTTTGCTCACTAAAGAAACAATTTCGACATTTTTGTGATGTGCAAGTATTGCTGCAAGAACTGCTCCTGAGTAACCTGTTGCCCCTATTATCGCTGCTTTTATCATTTTTTACCTTTCATTATGCAAAAAAGCCTCCCTTTTTAAGGTTTTGTCCTTTAAGGGAGGCTTAATAAATTTATCTTAGAAATTTACACACTGACAAAACTTAATAAGACTCCAATCTTATTAAGCGTCGGCGGATAAATCTAACTTGTTGGTTTAATTTCATTTTTTTCCTCTTGTTTTGATTTATTAGAACATTTTTTTTACTGCTTGTCAATCATTAATTGTATTATATACACGTATAATGTAAAAATTACTTAATAAATTATCA
>DVJQ01000002.1 GCA_018716625.1 Candidatus Galligastranaerophilus intestinavium
TTTTTTTTATAGAATAAAATCATTGACGTAAGGAAAAGGAGTTGCAAATGCAAAACAATAATCTGCCTAAAAACATGGGAAAGAAAATTGCCGATGCATTGAAGCAACAAGATAACCTGAGCGAAAACACAGACACTCTTGAGATTGAATCTGATAGTGATAGTGTAGAAAATACAATTAATTATCAGGAATCTAATGAAACATTTGATACTTCGTTTGATTTAGGTTCGGACAATGTTCAAGACAGTACTGAATACAATCCGGTATTCTCTGTGGATGTTGATGAAATTGACAAAACTTCAGATATGAAATTGTCCATCGATTCCGAAGAAGATGAAGCTGCTGAAGAATTTGAAATGCCCAATAACATAAATGTTTTAAAAAGGCTTATCAATCAACTTCCCACAGGTGTTCCACGTCAGACAGGTGCGCAAATCATCCGTCAGACAATTGAAGCCCTCGGTATTCCAATGAAAAGCGTGCTTCAGGATGCACAACGAGTAAGGGATTGCTTAAACAGCTCAATCAAAGATTGTAATTATACAATCCAAGAATACAAAACAAATATTCGTAATCTTGAAAAACAAAGCGCAAATTATCAAAAACAACTGAATAAATTAAATGACATTATCGGTTTGTTTGTGTATAATGATAGAAAATAGTCTTATGCCCCCATCGTCTAGAGGCCTAGGACAACACCCTTTCACGGTGTAGACAGGGATTCGAATTCCCTTGGGGGTACCATTTATTAAGCGGCAATTAGCCGCTTTTTTCATGGGAATTCGAATCATGCAAAGTATTGCGCTCCCTCACAGGTTCGTGAGGTTCCCTTGGGGGTACCATTTATTAAGCGGCAATTAGCCGCTTTTTTCATCCACACCTTTAAAATATTTCTTCTGCCTTGAGGCTTCTTAACATCAAATTCATAAAAATTTCTTTTGAATTTTCTTGCGAATATACAGCCTGATAAATCGCATGTGAAATTGGCGTATCTATATTTAATTTTTCCGAAAGCTCGCAAATTGCTTTTGAAGTTTTTACACCTTCTGCAACAGAGCCAAGTTCAGACAATATATCCTCAATTTTTTTGCCTTTAGCCAACATTCGCCCTACCGTATGATTTCTGCTCAGGGGGCTTGAGCAAGTCGCAATTAAATCACCCATGCCTGACAATCCCCAAAACGTAGAAGCATTAGCACCAAGAGCCGTACCAACGCGCACAATTTCAGCCATGCCGCGGGTCAATATCGCGCCCTTTGCATTATCACCAAGATCCAGCTCTGATAAAAATCCTGCAGCAATTGCAATTACGTTCTTTAGGCTTCCGCCAAACTCTACTCCTGCAACATCGGAATTTGTGTAAAGTCTGAATTTTGTGTCTACATTAAGGTTTTCCTGTACAAATTTTGCAACTTTCATATCATCTGAGGCAACAGAGGCAGCAGTGGGCTTACCTTCAAGGACTTCACGCGCAAGCGTGGGGCCTGATAGCACCGCAAACTTTTGCAAGGGCAAAACCTCTTTAATAACTTCACTCATGCGCTTTAGCGAAGGCAACTCCAACCCCTTAGAAGTATTAACTAATATCTGAGAACTTTTAATTCCCGCGTCTTTCAGCTGCTCGCACACACTTCTTATGGCGCTGGTTGAAACTACGAGCAAAATAATATCCGCACCTTCAATTGCGTCCTTTAAATTGTGTGTTATATTAACCCTTTTATCCAACTCAACAACAAAAGGAATTTTTGACTTCTTCTCTTTTAAAAGCTCGTCAGATAAATCTTGTTTTCTTGACCAACCCCAAACGTCATCGAACTTTGGCGTCAGAAGCTTTGTCAGAACCAACCCCCAACAACCTAAGCCTAAAACAGCAAGTTTCATTTACTAAATTAATCCCATTAATTTTAAATCTTGAGCAATTTTTTTGTCAAACATGCTCGCATAAGCCAAATCTTGGCAAGCATTACCGCTATATTTACGAACCATAGGAGCTTTTTGTTGAAAGACAGACTGACCTCTTGTAGAAATAGCATTGTTTTTACCATAATTCAACATAATGGGTGCTATTTTCATTAGTTGGTAACTCCTTTCAACTTTAGCTCAACGGAACAATTTTATCACAAATTTATTATCATAGCAATAAGGAATTTGGCTATTTTTTAGAATTTATTATATAAAATATAATTCCCGCAAAAACAGATATATTAAGAGATTCTACCTGATTTGCAGTTTTTAGCGTTACATAAATATCACTAAAATTTAATATCTTATCACACAATCCTGATGCCTCTGAACCTAAAGCAAGGATAAAGGACTTAGGATAGGTTATTTCATCGCACAATTTCGCTTTTTTGCCCCAAATGCCAAACGGTGCGACCGTTGATATTATTTTATGGCTTTTTTTGAGCTTTTCCAACACACAAGTGTCCATGCCCAACTGTATTACGGGAATTTTAAAAATATTTCCCGCACTTGAGCGAATAACTTTAGATGAAAATTCATCGCAACATTCACCAAAAAGCAAGATAGCATCCATATTTAGCGCACACGCACTTCTTATAATCGTTCCTAAATTTCCGGCATCTTTTATACTATCTATTAAAACAAGCCTGTTCTTTTTTAATACACTATTTAAGTCATACTCCAAAGCAAATGCCACAGCCAGAATATTTGTCGGGCTCTTTGTGGTAGAGAGTTTTGCCATGACTTTCTCATTTACTTTACAAAACTTTACATTTTCATTTTTGGGAAATTCTTTTAGCATATTTTCATCGCAAAAGAAAATATATTTAATTCCTATATTTTCTTCCAACGCGCCAAATACGGACTTTTCTCCCTCAAGCAACAAAAGTCCGCTTTGTGTGCGGTATTTTTTCTGCTGCAGTTTTGCTACATCTTTTACAAGCTCGTTATTAAGGGATGTTATCTCAATAAAATTATTTTCCAACATAGTACAAATCCGTTTTTCCTTCATTATAGCGGATAAATTTTCCCCTGTCGCGTCCGAAAAATTCTATAGCGTCCCTTGTATCCGCAGTATCGGGAAACCTGACGTTAGAGCGCACAAACCAGTAGTTTTTGCTTTTATTCAGTGAATTTAAGTAAATTAAATACCCGTAAGAATCTTTTGTCATTTTCTCTGTCATGACGTTTTTTGTGTGAAAATCATATCTTCTTGAATAGTAAATAAATTGGGGTGTTGAAGTTTCATCAAGGATTATCATATCGCCCTTTTTATAGTTTTCCTTTAATTTTAAAAATATTGCAAGGTCTTGTGAGGGCAAATTTTTCATATTAATTTGCGCCAATGCCACAGGATAAATTGACGCAAGCATAAATATAACAAGTAAAATCACTCCGTAAGATTTTTGAAAAAATCTCTCCAATCCTTTTGCAAAAAGCATAAGGTATATTGGAGTCAAAAACAGGGTCATTCTGTCATAAAAGGGGTAGAGCCCAAAGTATGCAAAAAACAAAACTGCAAAAAACGGGCACAACAGGAGGTAAAATTTTAACTTATTCCTTTTGAAAATTAAAACAGCTCCAAAAAAACAAACAAGTCCTAATAACACAGGCAGCAACAGCGGAAATATTTTAAGCACAATTTTATAAGGATGAAAAGTATAGAAAACATTTTCTAAAAATAATGTGGTAAAGTTTGAAAAATCACTTTGAATATAGCCCCAAGACCAGATTTTTGCCATAAATGAACGCGTACTTTCAATGGCGCCCAAGTGCAGCGCAAAAAGCGGCAAGTTTATTATTTGCGGCAAAAGAAAAAGCAAAAAGCTTTTTATGTGTTTTTTATTTTTTAAAACGTAGGCAAAAAGCACAAAAACAAGGGCAAATTCAACAAGTCCCGAGGCGTAAGAATACCAAGGAAAAAGTGCAAAAATTATCCCTAAAAGCACAGGGCGTTTAAATTTTAGCAGTAATACCAAAAACGGGAGGGAAATTGCCGCAAAAACATCAAGTGCATAGGGCTTAAACTCAGTCGAATAATATATTAAATTTGTATTTATTGCAAACAAAAAAAGCGCGAAAAGTCTTGTGTAACGACCATATAAAAAATATTTTGAAAAAACATAAAACAGGGGCAAAAGAAAAAGAGAGCATAAAAACGGGATAAATCTAAAAATACGCTCTTGAGTGGCAAAAAGTGCGGTTAAAATTTTTGTTTCAAAAAGAAACATAGGAGGCGCACTTTGATAATATTTTAGCCTGCCAAACAAATCAAAAAAACTTCCGTCTGTGACATTTAGCGCAAGAGCAGCCTCGTCAAACCAAAAAGAGCGGTTGAAAATATACATATCAAGGCGCAAGCAAATTGCCAAAATAAAAATAAATATCAAAAGTATAAAATAAATTTTATTGTTCTTTAATATCTCTCTCACAAATCTCTGCCCACTTATTCTGCCATAAATCCAGCCACTTTTGTTCTTTTTTGGTCAAAAGTTCTCTGTCTATCAATTTTTCTTCAAACTCAAAATGCGAAAAGCTTTCTCTTTTTCCTCTTGCTGTAACATATACAGAGTTTTCAAGCCTTATGCCAAACTTGTGAGGCTCATTTTCACAATAAAGCCCCGGCTCAATTGTGTGAGTCATGTTTTTATATAGCGGAAATTTTTTGTCTTTGTAACTTGAAATTATTGGCGGAGCCTGATGTACGGGTATACCAATGCCATGACCCAGCGAGTGCGGGAAATAAAATCCCTGTTTTTCATAGGGTTTTAGAATTTTTCTTGCAATTTTATCAAGTGCGCTTCCCGAGCTTTCCTTGGAATAATAGCAGTTTAAAAATGCCTTTAGAGTCGCACTGTATATCTCTTTTTGTTTTTTTGTCGCCTTAGTGCCGCACAAAAATACCCTTGTAATGTCTGTTGCAAGCCCCATTTCGTAATATCCGCCACAATCAAGCAAAATCAAATCACCGTCTTTTAGGATTTTATTTTTATCGTAATTTGAATAATGAATTGAGCAGGAATTATCCCCAATAGCAAGTATTGTTTTAAAACTTGTAGCTTTTGCACCATATTTTAAAAGCTCATCTTCAAAAATTTCTTTTAGCTCATATTCGCTCAAACCTGCTTTAATTTTACCTTTGAAAGATTTTAGAGCACAATCCAGTCTGAAAAATGCGCTTTTTAAATGTTCAATTTCAGCTTTTTCTTTTATCGAGGCAAGTTTTGCAATGTAGTTAACACGCGCCGCAAGAGGATTTTTCAACAAATTAAAGTCCTCAAGGGTAATTGATGATTTGTTAAAAAGTATTTTTTCGTCTATATTTTTTATTATCTCTCTAAACTTACAAAGCGGCATCTGCACGAGCGTTTGGGGTAATTTTTCAATTTTTTCATCACAGAAAAGAATGCTTTCCCCCTCAAAATCAATTAAAAGTTTTGACTTAAAAGTTGAAGTTTCAACCATCTGAAAACTTCTTAAATTTGTGATATAAGCTGTTTCATCAAGAGATGTAATAAGGTAATAGCGCTCATTTACGTGTTTTTTCAGCTCTAAAATTTTATCCTGCGTGCTTTTTAGACCATTTAGCGAAAAAATTTTGCTTTTTAAATTAATATTTTTATTTTGCCCAAATTCACAAAAATCTTCATAGGGTATTATTTTTACACCGGCATCTTTCAGCTTTTCACAAAACAACAAACCGACCGATGAATTTACAAAAAGCTCTCTGCCACCTAACTTTTTTGCAATAGAGTTTGAAAAACTTTCCCCAAAACCCATTTTTACCACTTCAATGTTTTTACCTTTAGTTTCCAAATCTGCCTGTTGGTGGTATCTCGGGTCAACAAATATTGTTATTTCACCCTTGTAATTTATAATTGCTTCAGCTGTTGTACCGCTAAAGCCTGTCAAAATGTTAAGCGGCGAGCCGATATAGTGCGAAGAAAAGTACTCATCGGCGCTTTTTAAAAGCGCGTATGCCTCTTTGTTACTGTCTAAAAGTTTTTTATAGTACTTTTTCACATCTTCCATTTTAACCTCCTACGACATAATTTGCACAATAACACTTCTTGTGCGGGATTTATTGTCAAAATCAATAAGGACTATTTGTTGCCAGCTGCCAAGTTCAAGTTCTCCTGCAGCAAGCGGTACGGTTATTGAATTGCCTATCATAGAGGCTCTTATATGTGCATAACCGTTGCCGTCATGCCATTTTTTGTCATGTTCGTATTCTTTGTTAATCGGCGCAATTTTTTCTAAAGCATCGGGCAAATCCTTAACCAGCCCAGGTTCGTACTCAAGAGTTGTAATCGAAACAGTTGAGCCCGGGGTGTAGATGTGGACAATTGCGTTTTTTTCCTTGCCAAAGCTCACTATATCGCGCACTTTTGAAGTTATATCTATAATATCGTTAAAACCCCTTGTTGTGAGCAAAAATTTTTCATTTCTTACAGGCATAATTTTTCCTTTATTTTAATATCAAACACGCCTCAAATAAGAAGCGTGTCTGATTTTAACATTAAACAGATTTTTTTTAAATAAACAATGTCGCGCACACAAGGGCTACTATAGACATAAGTTTAATTAAAATATTCAACGAAGGACCTGAGGTGTCTTTAAATGGATCTCCGACAGTATCGCCCACAACAGCTGCAGCATGTTCGCTTGTGCCTTTACCGCCCAAATAGCCGCTTTCAATGTACTTTTTGGCATTATCCCAAGCGCCGCCAGAGTTTGCCATCATAATCGCAAGGCAAACGCCTGAGGCAATCGCGCCCATTAGCATGCCTGCAAGCGCTTGAGCACCTGAGGTTTTGTCAGTAAATGCCGCAACGCCCAAACCTACAACAAGAGGAGCAGCTATTGCAATTAACCCAGGTAAAAACATTTCATAAATCGCGCTGCGCGCTGAAATGTCAACGCATTTTGCGTACTGAGGTTCACACTTGCCTTCCATAATACCCCTCAATTCTCTAAATTGGCGCCTTACCTCATCAACCATTTTCTGAGCAGCACGACCGACGGCACCCATTGTAAGTGCACAGAACAAGAAAGGCAACGCCGCACCAAAAAGCAGGCCTGAGTTTACAAAAGGATTTAAAATATCAACTTTATCAAGCTCAACAACCGTTGCAAAAGCACTCAACAAGGCAATTGCAGTAAGAGCAGCAGAGCCTATTGCAAAACCTTTACCTATTGCAGCCGTCGTATTACCCACAGAATCAAGCTTATCTGTTCTTTCGCGCACTACACTTTCCAGATTAGCCATTTGAGCTATACCGCCCGCATTGTCCGAAATTGGGCCGTAAGCGTCAACTGCAACTATCATACCTACAACAGAGAGCATGCCTACGGCAGCTGTTGAAACTCCGTAAATGCCTAATGTATAAGAGTTTAAGCCGCCTGCCAATACAAAAGAGGCAATAATTGCGGCACAAATTAGCACAAGAGGTAAAAATGTAGATTTCATGCCAACACCAAGACCTGCAATAATTGTCGTGGCAGGGCCGGTTTTTGCAGCATTTGCAATAGATTTTGTGGGGTTATAATCATATGAAGTATAATATTCGGTTAAAAACCCTATTATTGAACCTGTAATTATACCTGTAATTATTGACCAAAAAATTCCCGTAAAATCGGGCAGGAAAAATTTAACGGTAAAATAAGATGCCGCTATTAATATTGCCATTGCAACAACTGTTCCTCTTTGCAGAGCAGCCATAGGGTCGCCGTCATTTGTTGTTCTTACAAAATTAATTGCGATAATAGAGGCAAAAATTCCTGCAGCTGCAATTAAAACAGGTAAAAACGCGCCTTGAAGATTAAGACAAATTGCACCAAGAGTAATTGCAGCAATTATTGAACCGACATAAGATTCAAATAAATCCGCCCCCATGCCTGCAACATCACCCACATTATCGCCGACATTATCGGCTATTACCGCAGGGTTTCTGCAATCATCCTCAGGAATTCCCGCTTCGACTTTGCCCACAAGGTCAGCACCGACATCAGCAGCTTTTGTATAAATTCCGCCGCCGACACGCGCAAAAAGCGCAATGGAGCTTGCTCCAAGACCAAAACCGTTTATTATTGCAGGGTCTTTATAAATCAAATATAAAACACTTAAACCGAAAAGCCCAAGTCCTACAACGGTTAAGCCCATAACCGCGCCGCCTGAGAATGCAATTTTAAAAGCTTTGTTTAGCGAACCCTTTGCAGCTTGCGCAGTTCGCGAATTTGATTTTGTTGAAACGTACATACCGACAAAACCTGCCAGAGCAGAGCAAAATGCACCACAGACAAAACATATTGCGGTTTCTAAATCGATAAATTTAAACAAAAGTCCAAAAACAAGTATTACAAACCAAAATAAAATCTTATATTCCCTTTTTAAAAAAGCCATAGCCCCTTTAAAAATGTGACTTGCGATTCTTAAAATGTCCTTGTCGCCTGCATTTTCACAAGCTATTGTATAAATTTTAAGGGTTGCAAATAAAAGTGAAAGCGCGCCCGCTATTGTGCCAATCCAAAGCATAGACGCTGTTTTAACATCCATTGGAAAAAGTTTTGCATAGCAAAAATAAATTGCAACTGCAAAAATAACCCAAAAAAGAGTCTTCCAAAAAGCACTCTTTAAAGAAGTGTTTGTCATTTTAATTTTTCCTATCCATTTTTCTACCCGAACGTAGAAATTATATCATATTTATATTAAGAATGTAAATTTGGAATCCATTTTGATTTTATTTTATTCAATATCCCCTTTTCTTGCATAAGGGCGAGGGTTTCATTTACAGCGCGCTCAAGTTCGTCGCTTCCCTCAGACAACCTTAGCGCTATTGAATAATATTCTTTTGTGTACCTTTTGGGCAGAATTTTATAACCTTTATTATCTGATAATATTCCGTACAGCATACTGTCATCTGCAAAAATGGCGTCTATCTCACCATTTTTTAACAATTCAAAAATCTCTATATAAGTCTTGGCTGCTCTCAAATTTGCTTGCGGCGCCAATTTTCTTATAGATTTTTCCCCTGTTGTGCCAAGGACAATACCAACGTTAGCACCGTTTAAATCATTTATGGAATAGATTTTTGAATTATCTTTCACCATAATTGCTTGTCCTGCCTGATAATACGGAGTCGAAAACCTAACAACAGCAGCCCTGCTTTGCGTTATACTCATAGCAGCAATTAGCATATCAACTTTTTTGGCATTTAAGTCTGAAATTCTACTGTTTGGAGTAACACAGACAAATTCTACCGCATTTTCATCGTTTAAAAGCCTGTAAGAAACAGCCTTGGCAACGTCAACATCAAAACCCGCAAACTCTCCATTTTCATCAATAAACCCAAATGGTTTTGAATCGCACTTTACGCCAACTGTAAGCTTATGAGTCAAAATAGCATGCGAGAGGGCATTTTCTTTTTTTTCGCCCAATGTACAACCAAAAAGAGCAATTGACGAAAACAAAATTAAAGTTAAAATTAAAATTAGATTTTTCATCTTAAATATTGTATCATAAATCTATGAAGAAATTTATTTTTAAAATGCTTTTAATAACATTTGGAGCGTTTCTTGCAGCTTTTGCAATTGAAGGTTTTTTAGTTCCCAATCAGGTAATTGACGGCGGCATTGTCGGTATTTCAATGATGATAAGTTATCTGACAAACATAAACCTTGGTATTTTACTGTTTGTCTTAAATGTGCCTTTTATACTCTTAGCGCTCAAAATTTACGGCAAAATGTTTATTTTCCAAACGTTTTATGCTGTTACGGTTTTTTCAATATTTGTCGGTATCGTAGGCGGCAAAATAGGCATTGTAACCCATGACGGTCTGCTTGTTGCAGTTTTCGGGGGGATGATACTGGGAGCAGGCGTCGGTCTTGTGCTCAGAAACAACGGCTCACTTGACGGAACAGAAATTTTAGCAATTACTTTGACTAAAAAATTTCCCGTTTCGGTAGGCGAGATAATTATGTTCGTTAACATTTTTATATACACTTGTGCAGGTTTTGTTTACGGCTGGGACAAAGCTATGTATTCTACTCTTACATACTTTACCGCCTCAAGAGTTATTGATGTTGTCTTGCAAGGTCTTAATGAGGCAAAATCAATTTTTGTGGTTTCGGATAAAAACTATGAAATAGGCGCAAATATTATGTCACAGCTGGACAAAAGCGTTACATACATTGACGCTCAAGGCGGATATTCTCACAAAGATAAAAAAATGCTCTACTGCGTTGTGCCAAGAATTGAACTTACAAAATTGAAAGATATAGTAAATTCAATCGATCCGGAGGCTTTTATTGCCATTGAAAACGTCCATGAGGTGGATGGAAAAAGGGTTAAGAAATATTAAATAAAAATTAATTTTAAAATGATTTTTAAAATTCAATATTAATATAATAATATGAAATACAAAGACTATTATGAAATTTTAGGCGTAAAACGCGACGAAACTCAGGCAAATATTAAATCTGCCTACAGAAAACTTGCGAGAAAATATCACCCTGATGTTAACAAAGAACCTGATGCAGCTGAAAAATTTAAGGATATTAACGAAGCGTACGAGGTTTTGGGAGATCCTCAAAAACGTGCAAGATACGATCAATTAGGCTCAAGTTGGCAACAAGGTGCAGACTTTACTCCGCCTCCCGGGTTTGAAGGTTTTGACTTTTCAAATTTTGCAGGCGGCAATGCTCATTTTAGTGGCAACAGCGGCGGTTTCTCAGACTTTTTCAGCGCAATTTTCGGCGACCTTATGGGTGGTGCTGCAGGTGCAGGTGGCTCTCGCGGCGGCTTTAGAGAATTTAACTTTGGCGGCGGCGCAGGTCATACAGGCGGCGATTTTTCAAGATTTTACAGTAATGCTCAAGGCGCAAACACTTCTCGCCCAAAAGCAAGCACTAAAAATCTCGATATAACCAAAGATATTGTTTTAAATGTCAATGATTTGATAAAAACTCCGACAAAAACGGTGACTATTGTAGACTATGAACCTTGCAGATACTGCGCAGGACAGCCAAAAGGCTCTTTTTGCTCGCACTGCATGGGTACAGGCTTAGAAAAAATCACCAAAAATTTATCGGTTAAAATTCCAAAATACGTAAAAGAAGGGCAAAAAATTCGTCTTAAAAACGAAGGAAAAGCCGATGAATACGGACAAAAGGGCGATTTATATCTGACTGTTCGCATAAAAGACCCCAATTACAAGGTTATGGGCGAAGATTTAGAAAAAGAAATCTCCATTTTGCCCTCTGAAGCGGTCTTGGGAACAAAAAAAGAAGTTGCAACGGTTGACGGCAAAATAAATATTACAATTCCAAAAAATACTGACAGCGGAAAAGTCTTGAGGCTAAAGGGTCTTGGCTTGCCAAAAAAAGACGGTTCCTTGGGCAATTTGAACTTGAGGATTAAAATAACTCTGCCAAAGGAAATGAGTCAAGAAGCGCTTGAACTTTACAAAAAACTCCAAAGTTTAGGAAGCTGACATGCAAAAGCGCTCAAGCAGCTTGTCTATAAGGTCATTTGCGTCACAAACAATTTTATAGTCGCAATTTTGGAAAATTGGGGCATTTTCATCGTTGTTTACGGCAATAACTACCCCTGAAGCACTCATGCCTGAAATATGGTGAATTGCCCCTGAAACTCCAAAGGCTATATATATATCAGGCGCAACGGTTTTACCTGTTTGACCGACTTGAATCTCTTGCGGGGCAAGCCCTTTGTCAACTGCTCCTCTTGAGGCAGCTACAGCACAATTTGTAATTTGCGCAAGCTTTTTTAGCTTTTCAAAGTTTTCTTTTGTTTTTAGACCTCTGCCCCCGCAGAGTATTATTTTTGCCCCCTCAAGCGTACTTTCTTTTACATCATCCGGCAAAAATTCAACCAGCCTGACAGGGGAATCTTTACACATTTTTTCATCAAGATTAATTTCTTCCGTATAAGTTTTAAAATTAAATTCCGTTTTTTTAAAAACACCCTCCCTGACTGTTGCACACTGGGGATTTTTTTTACACAAAATTGTTGCCATCATAACCCCGCCAAAAGTGGGACGAGTAGCTGCCAATTTTATTTCATTTTTGTATTTTGTAAGCTCAAGCCCTGTGCAATCTGCCGTCAGACCTGTTTTAAGCTTGGAAGTTACAAGCGGAGCAAGCTCTCTGTACATGTTTGTCGCGCCAAACAGAATAATATCGGGCTCTTTTTGTTTAATAAGCTCGACAAGCGCACAAGAGTAGTTTGTGCAGTCATAATTTCTAAACTTTTCGTTTTTTATGTAATAAATTTCCTGCGCACCATATTTTGATAATTGGCAAAAATCCGCGTCAATACCGCAATCAAGCACAACTGCACATACTTTGCAGTCAAGATTATACTCGCGCTTTGCCTGCTCGCTTAGGGTATTTGCAGCGCCTAACAGCTCAAAAGACACATCCCTAAAGACATTTTGATTTTTTTTGTATTCGCAAATTACAAAAATCTTTTTATTTTGCAAAATTACCCTCTTTCTCTAAAATGTCCGACAAAAAATCCAACGGATTTTTTTCAATTGTTTTTGTCTGTCTGTTGTGCTCGAGCCTAAAAGCCTTTGAAACAAAGGTAGGAGAACCTAATATACCTGTTTCGTTTTGTTGTAAATCTATCTCTTTTGCCCCGTAAATTTCGATTTTTATATCTTGTGCTCTTACATAATCCTTGACATAGAGCCTGTTTTTAGCTTCATCACCCTTTAGAGTGCACACCAAACAAGGGTTTTTAACCTCTAAAATATTTATACCATCTTTAGTTTTTTGTTTTAAAATCGACAATTTAATGTCTGAATTAATTATTTCATCAACAAAAGATACGACTGCTATATCCAAAAAGCCGGCTATAGTCGGCCCTGTTTGCGCAGTGTCGCCATCTTGTGCAAATTGTCCGCAGATTATAAGATTATAATCGGGCACAAGTTTTTTTATGGCTTGAGATAAAATTTTGCCCGTACACAAAGTGTCAGAACCTGCAAAAGCTTTATCGCACAGTAATATTGCCCTGTCGCACCCGCATGCCAGAGCATACTCAAGCACACTTTTTGCCTGCATAGGCCCCATAGAAATTGCACAGACCTTTGCGTTTTTAAATTTTTTCTTTATCTCAAGCGCCCTTTTAATGGCAAAATCATCACAAGGGTTTAAAATTGAAATCATACCCTCTCTTAAAAGATTATTTTCCCTGCTCCATTTAACATTGTTTGTGTCAGGGACTTGTTTTATACAAACAACAATCTGCAAAATTTTTCTCCGATTATTACAAAATAAATTATAACATATTCGTCTTTTATCCGATATTAGCCGAAAATATTAAGTTATATTTCACAATTCGGGGCAAATTTTGAATGTTATATGTTTTTATTTTATATATAGGAACAAAAGGTCGACAATGATTAGCAATAATTATCAAAATGTGCTGAATTACGGTGCGGTAAAAGACGTTGTCCCGCAGCAAATTAACGAAAAATTGCCGCAAAATGTGCAAAATTTCGATGCAAAAGACACTGTGGGGAATAACACTGCGGTTAAATCCGTAAAAAACGCGAACACCGACCCTGTTACAATAGGATTAACAGGGGCAATTTGGTTGGGATTGGCTCAAATATGCCAAAAACTTAACAACAGCTTGAATAACGATTGGGCTAACAGTTGGCTTGGAAAAGCGGGAGCCCTTGGCGAAAAAATAGGCAACAAACTCCCTAAAGGCAACGGCAGAGTAAAGAATTTTATAAACGGACTGTTTGATAAATCCGCAATTTTACAGAGCTTAAAAACTCCGACAAAAGCTCAAAATTCTCTTGCAAAAAGTCAGGCAAGAGGCATTACGGGCTATGTAATGTCTGATGTCAGGTCTATGCTTGAGTATCACTTAAAAAACGGCAAGGGCGATGACATAATAAACCTTGCAAAAGGAATAAACGGCTTTAGCGGCAATGCGGATGAATCGTTGAAATTTATATCCGATTTGTTTGAAAATTGCGAAGACAATAAGACACAAATACAAGAATTAATTAAAAGACTCAGCAGCAAAGACGTTAAGGTAGCGGTTGAAAATCTTGTAGACACGCGCATTAAAATACCGTTTACAAATATCGGTTTTAATTTAAAAATTCCAAATGTTCCTTTCTTAAAAAGGCAAGGGTCATTTAAAGAAATGGCAAATAAATTAAATGCCGTTTTTGAAAATTCCGCAGGACTCGGTAAAGAAGTAACAGCTATAGGAAAAAGTGCACCAAGGCAAGCTATTAAAACTCTTGAAGGTCTTACAAACGGCGGTGCCGGCGGTAAAATTTTAATCGTAATTCAAGCCGCAGTGTTTGCACAAGCAATTAAAAAAGCCATGGACGCGCCAAAGGGCGAAAAATTATCCACATTTACGGAAAATGTCGCTAATGACTTTGGATTTTTCCTGTCACTGCCATTGCAAGTTAAGGCATCACATGCAATTGGCGGTCTAAAATACATCGGCATTAAAGATTGGGATAAAATCGGCCAAAAAGAAAGCGTCAAAGTATTTCATAACATGATTGAAAGCCTTAACAAAAGAGTTGTTGAGGGAACAATATCACAGGTTGATTATATAAAAGAAGCTAAAAATATCAAAAAATACCTAAAGGGCGATTCCAAGTGGTATCAACAACCGCTCAAACTGTTGGGTAAAATATTCTCAACGGGCTTAGATGCTGAAACTATTTTGCCTTATGTAGATAAAGCCGATAAATCCTTTGGCGCACAACTCTACCATGGTGCTATGGGTATTGTAAATAACCTGAAAGGCAAGGGTTTTGGTACGGTTTTGAGATTTGCTGCAGGCACAATGGTAGTAGGCCCGCTTGTTGCAAAAGTCGTCACAAAAATCTCGCACCTTATTTTTGGCAGACCGACAAAATCAGTGCTTGATGAGGACAAAAAAGAAGAAAAAACACAAGATGCAAATAATCCTCTTGAGATGACTCAAGAAGAAATGATGCAAAAACTTTCAAGCAACCCTGAGCTTATGCAGAAAATGGAAAATGACCCTGAATTTTTGCAAAAAGTTCTTGAGGATCCCGAATTATTTAAAAAGCTTTTAAATAAAGAAATAAACCCTAATGAAGTTGCAACAACAAAGGATAATCCGGTTTATAACTCCAAATATATAAAACAAACACCTTTAAATGCAAATCAAAACCCGATTGAACAGCCAAAAACGCTAAATGCATTTGATGATTCAAATTCTAAGGCAGAGCTGTTTGGATTGGGCAAAAAAACTCAAGAACAACAAGCACAACAAGAGCAAGAGCAAACTCAAACAGAACAACAAGACCCGCTGGAGCCTGTTCGCACTTACATTCCGTCTTCAGAGTGCACAATAAAAAGCTCAGATGAGCAAGAAGTGCTTGATTCCGAGATTAGCAAAGCACTGCAAAAAGCTCAAAAGGCAGAAGAAGCGGCGCTTAAACAACTAAACAGTCTATAGCTTTTGAAATATAATAATGTATTCATGATCAAAAGTATAAAACCCGCCGGCTAAAGCTCTGTAGCGCCATAAGTTTGCCTGTTTGCCTTTTGCCTTTTCGTTACCCGTAATGTTTTTTACGATAACCGCTTTTGTAATAAAACCAAGTTCTTCCATGCGTTTTTGACATTCAAAACTCAAATTTACAAGGCGTGAGTTTGCGTACTTGTCCCCGATTATAAGGGCTGCAAAACGTTTTTTTTCAAGCAGGTCATAGCCGTTTTTTGCGACTTTTTTAAAAAGTTCGTAAAATTCCTCTGTTGTGGCACAATTTGATAAATCTTCTTTTTTGTCGCTGAATTTAATAATATCGTCGTATGGAGGGTGCAAAACAAGGAACTGCGCCGCTTTTTTGCCCATAATCTCAAGACGTGCCTCGATTTTTTCTTTTGCATACAAAGAAGCACTATCAGCGCAAATTATGTTCATTTTTGAAACCAATTCGCGCTTTGTAAATTTTTTGGATACATAATCCACCATATCCTCTTTAAGTTCAACCCCAATACATCTTCTCTCCATATTAAGGGCTTCAATGCCTGATGTACCCGAGCCGAAAAACAAATCCAGAATGACATCGTTCTTTTTCGTAAAACGCTCAAAAAGTTGGGTTGCAATTTGCGGGATATAGTTACCATGGTAGTCGTAGCTGTGTCCGTTTGACTTGTCACGCGAAGAAAACTCCCACAGAGAGCCTGTTTTAATGTGAGAATACAGCTTCCAATTGTTCAGGTCAATATCATTGTATGGCTTAGTTTTTGGCGCTTTGACAACACTCAAACCGCCTTGTTTTACTTCAAGTTTATTTTTTAAATTTCCTGCCATACTCTACTCCCCATAGTATATGAATACTATATAAGTTTGTAGAGTATTTTAAATCATCTATTTGCCTGAAATGTACTTTGCAATCTCATCGTAAGAGCTTGGATTGCGCTTTAACAATAAATTGCCCGAGCTGCCTTCATCATACAATTTCAAGACTTTTTGAGAATGTATAAGTCGATAAATTATATCCGATTGCGAGTAAGAGTACCTGTCAGCGCGAGATGCCATAACCATCATCGGAACGGTTGTAAGTTTTGGCACAACAAGAGCTATATCAAGGTTTTTAAAAGAAACATAGGGCGAAATTAACACCATTTTTTTGGGTTTATTTTTCATAATCGACGCTGCAAGAACAGCGCTGTTTGCCCCTAAATCCGCTCCTACAAGATAAATTTCATCGGTATTTATTTGCGGATAGTTCTTTTTTATGTAATCTATCGAACTTACCACATCAATAGGATATTTTACCCAGTCCTCTTTTTCAAAATTCATTCTGGATTTAAAACGAAGATTTTTCGTGTATACGCTTTTACCATGTCCTCTTAAATCAAGGGCTAAAACGTTATAATTTTTCAGCCTCAAGGTTTCGCCCAAGTTACCCCAATCGCTCGATTTTGAGCCAAATGAGTGCAAAAGTATTACAAGAGGGCATGGAGGTTTTCTCTGTGGTGAGAAATACAAGTCACCGACAAGCAAAAAACCGTCTTTTGCCTCAAATTCTATTTTTGTTTTTGTCTTTGGTTTTCTTACTTTTTTCTTTTTTTCAGCCGCATTCGCGCCTAAAAGCGTAAAAGAAAATACCAATATTAATAAAAGTGCAAAAAATTTCTTCATAATAATATCATTTTAGCAAAACACCCGTAAATATTGAACTTTTTTTAAAAATTAATACGTTTGGACGATATGTCTAAAGGTTTTAAAATATGAGCCGAAAAGAATAATGTAAGGACAAATTAAAGTCCTAACTCAAAACCTCCTCCCCAAGTCTAGTAGCCGCCTTTTAGGACGGCTTTTTTTTATTACTATAAAGATTTTACTGTTTAAACGGGTAAAATATTTTTTAAATCTGTTTTAAAAAAAATTCCCTAAACCTCGACTCCGCGCATCATATCTTTTAGCGTTCTTATCGTTGTTTCCATGCTGACAGTATCTGAAACTTTTTGCTGCAAAAAAGCATTAATTTGCGGCATAAGCTCTATTGCAACATCAAGCTTTGGATTTGACCCCGCCTGATACATACCTACTTCAATCAGGTCTTTGTTTTCTCTGTACATTGCAAGCAATCGGCGCATTTTTTGGGCAGCTTCCTGATGTTCCTTGTCCGTAATTTCCGTAAATAACCTTGAGATAGACCCCAGAGGGTCAATAGCGGGGTAATGGTTCATCTCGGCAACTTTACGTGAGAGGAAAATGTGACCGTCAACAATACCCCTTACGGTATCCACAACAGGGTCGGTTATGTCATCACCTTCCATAAGAACGGTATAAAGTGCTGTTATTGAGCCTTTTTCAGAGTTTCCCGTGCGCTCAAGCGCCCTTTGCAGCCATGAAAATATTGAAGGCGGATAACCTTTCATGGTAGGCGGTTCGCCGATTGAAAGTCCGACTTCGCGTCCTGCCATAGCACAACGAGTTACCGTATCTGTCATAAGAAAAACCTTTTTGCCCTGATCTCTAAAATATTCGCATACGGTAGTTGCCGCAAGTAGTGCCTTTTGTCTGATTAATGGGGGCTGATCCCCTGTTGAGCATACAATTACAGAACGTTTCATACCCTCAGGTCCCAGAGAATTTTCAATAAACTCTTTTACCTCACGACCCCGTTCGCCAATTAGAGCCATAACGTTAATATCAGCTTCCGAGTTTCTCGCTATCATACCGAGCATTGTGGATTTACCTACACCCGAGCCTGCAAAAAGACCCATACGCTGCCCCTGACCCATAGTCAAGAGCGAATCTATAACCCTTATTCCGGTTGAGATGGGATCTTTAATTATCGGGCGGTGAAATGCATCGGGAATTGTTCCGTTAATATTCATATATTTTGCATTGGTAATATCTAACGGGCGTCCGTCAAGCGGCTCTCCGAGAGGATTTATAAGCCTGCCGAGCAAAAATTCACCCACAGGAAGCATAATAGGCCCGCCGGTTGTTTCAACCAAACTACCCTGACCTATGCCCTCACCGTCATAGAGCAAAAGCAGCTGTGCGCTGTCGCCTTTGAAAGCGACAACCTCTGCAGCTTTTTTTTCACCTGTGTATGTTTGAATATAGCATAAATCGCCGATTTTAAGCCCTGGGAGCTTAACTTCGACTGTCAGACCCAAAAGCTTTGATACAGCACCCTTAAAACCGTACAGCTGCGTATTTTCAAGGGTATTAAAAGCTTTTGTTTTCAGGTTTTGTATTTTTAGTTCCAACTCTTCATCCATTAAGTTAAATTATAACATACATTTTTAACACAGGCATTTATATAAAAAATTTGTCTGAAATTTTTAATTCGCTTATATACATTAATGCCCGCAGTATGCGGGCATTAAGCTTGTATTATCTTATTTAGTGTTATTTTTTACACTAAAACAAGGTTGCTTTTTTCTTCAATTACCGCCTGAGCTGCAGCCAGTCTTGCCTGCGGAACTCTGAACGGAGAGCAAGATACATAATTCAAGCCAATTCTATGACAGAATTTAACCGAATCAGGGTCGCCGCCATGTTCGCCGCAAATGCCGCGTTTTAGGTCAGGTCTTACTTTAAGCGCTTTATCCAAAGCAATTTGCATTAACTGACCCACACCAACTTGATCAAGTGATTCAAACGGGTTGCGAGGTAAGATTTTTTCTTCAACATATTTGTTTAAGAATTTACCCTCAGCGTCATCACGAGAGAACCCGAAAGTCATCTGTGTCAAATCGTTTGTACCAAATGAGAAGAACTGAGCGTATTGAGCAATTTCATCCGCAGTAAGTGCTGCACGAGGAATTTCAATCATCGTACCGAACATATAATCAATTTCAACGCCTTTTTCTTCCATAACTTCGCGAGCAACGCGCTCTAAAAGTTCACGGTCAATTCTAAGCTCATTAACATGAGATACAAGAGGAATCATCACCTCGGGCTTAACATCCAAGCCTTCTTTTTTAAGGTCGCATGCTGCCATAAATATTGCTCTTACTTGCATTTCGTTAATTTCAGGGAACATAAGACCCAAACGGCAGCCTCTTAGACCCATCATAGGGTTAGATTCGCTTAAATTTTCGACAACATGAAGCAAATCTTCTTCTTTTTTGTAATCTTTGCCTTGAGCTTTAAGAGTTGCAACCTGTTCAATCAGACTTTCTTTGTCGGGCAAGAATTCATGTAACGGCGGGTCAAGAAGACGAATTGTCATCGGAAGTCCGTTTAGCGCCCTAAACATATCGACAAAGTCTTGATACTGCATTGGTAAAAGCTTATCCAGTGCTTCTTTTCTGGCTTCAGGAGTTCCTGCGATAATCATTTTTTGAACCCAAGGAAGTCTTTCAGGGTCCATAAACATATGCTCCGTACGGCACAAGCCAACACCTTGAGCGCCTAATTTAACAGCGTTTTTAACGTCAGTCGGAGTATCTGCGTTAGCACGAACTACAAGTTTTTTAGTTTCATCAACCCACTTGAACAGAGTTTCAAAGTTTTCATCCATATCAGCACGGTGAGTTTTAACTTCTCCTGCCATAACTTCACCTGTACCGCCGTCAAGAGAGATTATGTCATTTTCACGATAAACTGTTCCATCCCCTGCTGTTAGAGTTTTATTTGCAAGGTCTATTTTTAAGTCTTCGCAGCCTGCAACACAGGGTTTACCCATACCTTTTGCAACAACTGCAGCGTGAGATGTCATACCGCCTCTAAGTGTTAAAACACCTTGAGAAGCTATCATGCCATGGATATCATCAGGGCAAGTTTCAATTCTTACCAAAATAACTTTTTCGCCTGCTTCGCCACGCTGTGCTGCTGCATCGGTATCAAATACAATTTTACCAACGGCAGCGCCGGGGGATGCTGCAAGACCTTGAGCAATTTTGTGTGCTTCTTTTTTAGCTTTCGGGTCAAAAGAGGGCAGTAAAAGTTGATACAATTGGTAAGGATCAACAAGAGAGATAGCGCGCTCTTTTGTGATTATGCCTTCGCGCTCCATTTCAACGGCAATTCTAACCGCAGCAGCAGCTGTTCTTTTACCGTTTCTTGTTTGAAGAACGTATAATTTACCGCGCTCAATTGTAAATTCCATATCTTGAACATCTTTGTAGTGTTTTTCAAGGTTTTTAGCAATATCAACATATTGTCTGTAAAGCTCGGGCATTTCATTTTCAAGTTCGCAAATCGGTTTAGGTGTTCTGATACCTGCAACAACGTCTTCGCCTTGAGCATTTGTTAAGTATTCACCATAGAATTTATTTTCACCTGTTGAGGGGTTTCTGGTAAATGAAACACCTGTTGCACAGTCATCGCCCATATTACCAAATACCATGGTTTGTACGTTTACGGCTGTACCGTAGTTATGGTCGATTTTGTAGTGGTTACTGTAAGCAACCGCACGAGGAATATTCCAAGATCTAAATACCGCTTCAATAGCTTCTTGAAGTTGTACCATAGGATCTTGCGGGAATTCTTTTCCTGTTTCTTTTTTGATTAATTCTTTGTAAGGCTCGATAAGTGATTTCCAATCATCCGCAGTCAGTTCCGTATCTTGTTTAACGCCTTTTTCTTCTTTAATTTTATCAATGTATTCTTCAAATTTTACTCTTTCAATGTCCCAAGCAACCGAGCCGAACATTGTTAAAAATCTGCGGTATGAGTCGTAGCAAAAACGAGGATTGTTGGTAAGTTTAATCATACCTTCAACTGTTTTATCGTTCATACCAAGGTTTAGGATAGTTTCCATCATACCGGGCATAGAAAGTCTTGCACCTGAGCGAACAGAAACCAAAAGCGGATTTTCACTGTCGCCGAATTTTTTGCCTGTTTGTTTTTCAACATCAGCCAAAGCTGCTTTTACTTCATCCATAACGCCCTCGGGCATTTTGTTACCTGAGTTAATATATTCCATGCAGGTTTCAGTTGTAATAGTCAAACCGGGGGGAACAGGCAGTCCTGCATTTGTCATCTCAGCAAGGTTTGCACCTTTTCCGCCGAGCAAATTGCGCATATCGGCATTACCTTCTCTAAAAAGCCATACACGTTTTTGTGTTGTCATTAATTTTTTCTCCTTTTCAATGTATATGAAGTTGTAATTAAGCTATAAACAAGCCTTTTTGGGTATTTTATCCGTTTTTGATAAAAGATAGCGCTATTCTATCATAAAAACCTTTTCTTTGCTATAATTATAAACATGGATAATAAAAATGAAATTATAAATCAGGTAGCAGACCTGATTGCAAAGGGTAAATTTGACGAAGCTGCAACGCTTTTAGAGAAAATAAATTTTGAAGCGGAAAATGATATAGAACTTATAAAAAATCTGGGGCTTTGCCACATTAATTTAAAAAATTACAACAAAGCAAAAGCCGCGTTTGAGAAGGCATGTAAAATAAACAATAACGACGCCACAGCTCTTTATTACCTTGCTAACTGTGACGATAAGCTGGGTTTTGAGGATGAAGCAATTAAAGAATATGAAAAAGTAATAGAACTCAGAAACGAGTTTTTTGATGCATATAAAAATTTAAGCGTAATTCTCATGCGTCAAGGGCAGTATGAAAAAATAACAGAGATGCTAAAACCTGTTTTAGAAATTAAAACGGATGATTACTTACTCTACTACATATTTGCAACGGCCAACGTTTCACTTAACAGACATGACCTTGCAATTGAACCATTAAAAAAAGCAATAGAATTAAAACCGGATCATTTGCAGATTCAAAACAATCTTGCAAGCAGCTATATCGCACTAAATCAACTCGAAAACGCAAAGTTGATATTAGATTCGGCTCTAATGCAAGATAAAGATTTGCCGCTAACAAATTATAATCTCGGGTTATTTTATCAAATAAAAGGCGAATACAAAAAAGCCTTTGATTATTTCAATATTGCCTACAAAAAAGAGCCTTCCGTTTCTCTTATGGCAACTTTAGCATATTGCGCGTGGAGAGCAGGTATTTACGAACTGGCAATAAGTCTTTACAGAAGCCTTATTGCAATTACCCCCGATAAACTTAACTACAGAAACAATCTTTTATCTTTGTTGATTGAGGTAAAAAATTATACCGAGGCACTAAAAGTTGTAAAAGAGCTTTTAAAATTTAACCCCAACGGTGTGGATTTACAAAAAAAAGAAGCCTCTCTTTTAAGACTTACAGGTTCATCCCAAAATGCGATTGAGGTTTTAAATTCACTAATAAAGCGCGGAAAGATTGATGTTGAAATATATTACAATCTTGCTCTTTGTTATATAAACACTGAGGATTTAGAAAGCGCAAAAGATGCATTTAGAAAATGTATTGCGCTTGAGCCTCACAATCCCTTTGTAAGGAAAGATTTAGGGCTTTTATATTTAAAAATGAATATGGCGGATTGGGCGCTTGATGAACTGAAACAAGCGGTAGAACTGGAAGAAAACGAGCCCGAGATAGTTTTTGCTTATGCTGTTTCACTTAATAAAACAAATAATTTTGATAAAGCAGATAAATATTACCAAAGAGCTGTTTCTCTAAATCCGCAAAATGCTGACTATATTGCGCATTGGGGAGAAAATTTAATTTCTCAATCAAAAATTGAACAAGGTCTGGAAAAACTTCAGGAAGCAATAAAAATAAACCCAAAAAACTACATTGCACTTTATAACCTTGCAAAAGTGTATTTTTCGCAAAATAAATATTCTGTTGCAAAACAAATCCTTGAGGATATATTAAGTATGAATAAAGACCCTGAAATACTTAATATGCTTGCACTTTGCTATCTTAAAACAAAAGATTACAAAGCGGCATGTGCAATTTTTGAAAAATTGGCAAAAGATTTTCCGAAAAATCACATTTTACTGTGCAATTTAGGTGAATGTTACCTGAATTTAAAAGAATTCGATAAAGCAAAAAAAGCTGCAGATGAGGCATTGTTGCTTTTTAGCGATTATGATGAAGCGTTAAAAATAATAAAAGAGGTAGAAAAGCAAAATGACACAGAGTAAAAAAAGAATAGTATCAGGCATGCGCTCAACGGGAAAACTGCATTTAGGGCATTATTTTGGCGTGCTTGCAAACTGGAAAAAGCTCCAAAGCGATTATGACAGTTTCTTTTTTATTGCAGACTGGCATGCTCTTACAACAAAATTTGACTCTACCGAAACACTTGCGGATAACGTTTATAATGTAGCGCTGGATTGGCTTTCTTGCGGGATTGACCCTAATCAATCCACAATTTATGTACAGTCTTATGTCCCGCAAATTGCGCAACTGCACATTTACTTGAGCATGATTACGCCTCAAAACTGGGTAGAGCGTGACCCGACCCTAAAAGATATGGCTCGCGCGCTAAGAGAAGGCGGACACAATGACTCGCAAATTTCATACGGTCTTTTAGGTTATCCTGTCTTAATGACGGCAGATATTATGATGTTTAATGCAAATTATGTTCCCGTCGGAATAGACCAAGTCCCGCATGTCGAGCTTTCTCGCGACATTGTAAGGCGCTTTAATAATATTTATAAAACAGACTTTTTTGTTGAACCAAAGCCCCTGTTGACTCAAATTCCTTTGATGAAGGGAGTTGATGGCAATAAAATGGGTAAATCTTTTAACAATGACATAAAAATCTCGGATGATGAGAAAACAACAGAAAAGAAAATAATGAGCGCAATAACCGACAGAAGCCGCCTAAAACGTGATGACCCCGGACACCCTGAGGATTGCGAGGTTGTTTATGATTATTGGAAAATTTTTGCAGATAAAGCAAAAGTGGAAGAAATAGACGGACTTTGCCGTATGGGGCAGATAGGCTGCGCCCAATGTAAAAAAGAACTTGCAAAAAGAGTGAACGAAATGCTTGCGCCAATTAGAGAAAAGCGCAGAGAATTGAGCGAAAATCCGAAAATTGTTCGCGAAATTTTACTTGAAGGCTCAAATAAAGCGCAAAAAGAGGCTCAAATTATTTTGGATAAAGTAAAAGAAGTTGTAAGGATGTATTAAATGGATAAACTCGTTGAAACATTTGTGGAACTTGCAAAAATCCCCTCTCCCTCCTTAGGTGAGGATAAAGTTGCAGACAAAATCATAGAAATTTTAAATGCGCAAAATATAAATGCCAAAAAAGATGACTATGGAAATGTTTACGCCTTTGTTGAACCGACTGATAAATCTAAACGCCCCTTACTTTTAAGCGCACATATGGATGTTGTGGGTGATGATAGCCCTATAAATGTTGAAATACAGAGAGATATTATTCAAACAGATAAAACAAGAACTTTAGGCGCTGATGATAAAGCAGGAGTCGCAGCAGCAATTGTTCTTGCAAAAGAAATTGCGAATACTAAAGATTTACTCCATGGCGGTTTGGAGCTTGTTTTCACGCGCGATGAAGAACAAGGGATGAGCGGCATTCACAACCTTGATTTTTCAAAGCTTGAGAGTGAATATATACTTGTGCTTGATTCCTCGGAGCTTGGTAAATTTGAAATTTCAGGCGCAAGTTATACAAAGCTTGATGTAACGGTTAAAACAAAAATCGGCGGGCACAGCGGGCTTGATATAGCCAAAAAAGACAGAATTAACGCTGCAAAAGTAATCGCAGACTACGTAGCATTAGCACCAATAGGCGTAATTAACGAGGATGAACTCGGCATTGTGACATCGGCAAATTTAGGCTGTATTTTAGGTGGCGGGATTGAGCGCACTTTAAATTCCGCTCAAAAATCTAAAAACCCTATCGAGCACATTTCACAAAACTGCACTGATAATGTAATAAACACAACTGCCTGCGCGCATTATTCAATCAGAAGTTCAAACGCTTGGTTTGAAAAAGAACTCATTGACGCTTATAAAAATATTGCCGATGAAATCAAAAAGAAATACGGCGAAAATGTGCAAATAACAATTGATGTCAGCGAACATTTAAAACCTTTTGAAAAATCAGACGACGATACACTTGTGAACATAGGGCGCGAAGCAGCGTCAAAAACAGGTTTAAAACTCGATGTAAGTTCTTTTCACGCAGGAGCAGAAACTCATGTCTATGCAAATGAGAAAAATAAGTACGGTAAAGTTTTTAAACCTGTGTTAATTGGAGTTGCCGATATTGAAAATATGCACTCAGTGCAAGAAAAATTGCATATAAATTCTTATCTTGAGGGTTATAAATTTTTAAAAGAATTTTTTATGGAATTTAACGCCTAAGTTTTTAGTATTTATATTACATTTCTGTCTGCAATATATTTTATAAATTATTGCAGATACAGCTTTACTGTGCATTTTTGTTATTTTTTGTAAATAAACCTCTTAAAGTTTTAAAAAAACAGGCAATTTTTTTAAATATATATACTTTATATATATAACCCCATAATTTCAAGAGAGAAGAAAATGAATATAGAACCACTGTATTTAGTTAACAGTGACGTTTATGCCACAAACAACGTATCACAAGCAAGACAAGACAAAACACAAAACCCTATTTACGCTCAAAATGCCTTGCAAGAAGGTGATAGCGTAGAATTTAGTGCAAATTATAATTCATCAGATACAAATTCCCTAAGAGAAGATTTTGAAAAAACAAAAGAAGAACAAGGTCTAATCGGAAAAGCCTGGGACGGAATTAAAAACCTGTTTAACCTTAAAACAGGCTCAGACAGCGTTGAAGAAACACTTGAAAAATACGAAAACGGTGAAATAACTCAAGAAGAAGCACAGTTGGCACTTGAAAAATATAAAAACGGACAAGAAATGTCTGTCGATGTTGTGTCAGATATTACATCAGGCATTGTTGCAGTAGGTGCAGCAGCGCTTGCACCCGTAACAGGAGGCGCTTCGCTTCTTGTTGCAGCTTCGGCAGGCGCAGTATCAAAAACTGCAATCAAGGCAACAGATGCTCTTGCAAACGGCAGAGAATATGAATTAAAAGATTTAGGATATGATATAATTACAGGTTCAATTAACGGAGCAATGGCACCTTTATCAAACGCTCTTGGCGGCGTTGCGGGTACAACGGTTGCAAAAACTCTCGGGCTTGAATCTGTGGAAGCTACCGCAAAAACTGCAGGAAAGGGAATATTAGCCAATCTTTTGGCAAAGGGAGGAGCAAGTTACGTCGCAAAAGAAGGAGCGCAATCGGGTGCAAAAGTACTTTTTGCAAAAGCTCTTTCTTATGGCGCGGATATGGCGGTTGATGGGGCTTTATCCGGCGCTGCCGACGGTTTTTCACGTGCTTTAGGGGAAGGCAGAGTGGAAGATATTACCGATGACACGCTAAACGGCGCTTTAGGCGGACTCATTGCCTCACCTCTAATAGGCGGGGCAATGAGATTAAGCTTTAGCGGCGCTTCAGCCCTTGGCAAAAGCGTATTTAGTGAAGCTCAAGACGTATTAACAAATGGTGTACAAGACACTCTGGCAAAAGAGGCAACTCAATCCAGCGTCATTTCTTTTAGCGCAATTGATGAGGCTCTTGAATATTTAAACAAAAGCACAAATCAAAATGCTCAAGTAGTTTTAGATGCTTACAACAGTGCTCTTAAAAAGGGTAAAAACGTAACGCTTGAGCAACTTCAAGGTGCAATTAATTTACTTGATAATCCTGAATTTGAAAATCAGATTGAAGAATATGCAGCAAATTTGGCAAAAAAATATGCGGATAAATCCGCTATATACGGCAGCATAGATGAAATGTTTGAGGTTTTAGGTATAAATTCAGATGTTGTATATGATGAAGTGCATAAATGTTTTAAGGCGCAAAGTGACTATGGCGCTGTTAGTATTCGCTCTAAAGGCGAAGGGTCAGTAGTTTCAAAAATAAGAAACAAAATTTTAAACTTAAAAAGCATTTTCCCGCAAAGCGAAAGCGCTGCTGGTTCAATGATTGGAGATGCGCATGGCATAAGAATTATCGCAGGAGTTTCAACTCTTGATGAAGATGACATAGCACAAATTGTAAAAAATTCGATAAGCAACCAAGATGACGCAGATTTATTCATAAAACAACTTTTGACAGGAGAAGGGGAAATACCGGCAGAAAAACTTGCAGACTTTGAAGCAGTTAAAAAAGAAGTTATTGAAAAAGCAAGAGAACTTCAAAGTGGCAAATTGGTAGAAAATCTCGCTCAAGCAATTGAAAATGACAAAGTAAATATTACGGAATTGCATAATTATTCAAGCAAAGACGGAATAGCATACTTTAGCGATAAACAAGTCGACAAACTTCAAGAAGCATACAAAAATTGGTACGAAAAAATGCTTGAAATAGCCAAAAACAGTCCTGAAAAGTCAGATTATACAATTATTGAAAAGAACAATCTAATATGTCTGCAAGATAAAAACGGTTATATTTTTAATCCGAGTATGCTTATAGAAACTGTTTCCAAAGACCCAAGCGCAACAAAGGCTTCAGGCTACACTGCAGCACAAATGAACGTAATTACAAAAGACGGTATCCAAGAAGAATTCCAATACAGAGGCATTTTAGCGGATGAATTCTCAGAGCTTGAGCACTTAAACTATGATGTTAAAGCAAACAAGGATACAGTCGCAGGTGTACAATATGACAGCATAAGAAATATTTATAAAAAGTATAACTCAAAAGAGTTTAAAGAAGCTTACAACAAATATTTAAGTGATACTTATAAAGCATACAGAAGCCAAGAGTTGGGTCTTGCAACTAAATTACCTGATATAAAAGACTATCTGAGCGATATGCTAGAGGAAGACGAAATGCAAATAATTTCTCGCGACGGACTTAAAAAACTTTATGATTTAACCCACTCGTTAGACAAAAACTTGGCAGCCTGATAAAATAATGAAGGAGAAATATGAACATAAGCACAAAGTATAATTTTAAAAACGAAACAAATTTTTCAAAGGCGACGGTTGATGAGATGAATTTTGAGCAAATACAAAAAAACACTGTAGAAAAACTCTACTGCAGGGCACAAAGAGAAGTTTGCGATTGGGGAAGTTTTTCAAAAGTAAGCGAAGAATTTAGCGAACCTGACGGCAAAAAAATTTTCAAACTCTACATCACGCCATCTCCTGATAATAAAAAACCGACAACAAGAATTCTGCAAATGAGCGCAGAATCTCCTTTTAGCACAACATTTTTCAGTGCCGATATTTTAAGGGGCACAAAAGATGATATTTTAAAATTTTTATCTGATGAAAATAATTTAAAACAAATTTCAGGCTATGCAGCTTTACTATCCCAAAGAATAGATCAAGAATAAAAAAGACTTGAAATATACTTAATTTTAGTGTATAAAAGTTAAGTCACCAAGGACAAATTGACAATTAAATAAGGTTTATTCAGGTAAGGTTTCGCCCTGTCGGCAAGGCTCTCGCCTTCCCGTTCGGGCTCACACACCTTGGCACAATCGAATTTTTTTGAAAAAAACAAATTTTTACAAAAAAATTTATCTTGTGTGCACAAGTAACTCCTTTGCGAAGCAAACGTGGCTTGTCCACAATGACCAATTGAGTTACGATAAAGATTGACAATTAAATAAGGTTTATTTGGTGCGGAAGTAACTCAATTGGTAGAGTCCCTGCCTTCCAAGCAGGTTGTTGCGAGTTCGAGCCTCGTCTTCCGCTGACTAAAAGACTCCCTTTTCGGGAGTCTTTTTTAATCTCAAAATTACAAATTCCGGCACGCAAAATGTAATCGACGGTCAAAATTTACATTTCTTAAACCTTCGGGCAACTTTTTTTATTTATGTGTTTTAAAACTCTTGCTATGAAAATAAATTTTACTATTCAACAAAATCAAATCAAAAAAACAAATCTGCAATCAAGAAAATTTGCAACTACACCACTTAAATATGAAAAAGACAGCTTTAGTTTTGGTGCCAGCTCACAAACAAGGGCAAAAAACATCACAGAAGACACCGAAAAATACAAAGCAAAACTTCAAACAAACCCCGAAGTCGCTTTTTTGTATGATCCAAAATTAACTGTTAAAGAAAAAGAGCAAATGGCAAGCGAAAAACCTTACTTGGAAAGCACTTTTTCACTTGCAAAAACATTGGGTCTGAAATCTTATTTGCCTGTTGTCAAATGGATGAATGAGGGCAAATTAGATTATGATTTAATACCCAGAACGCTTCTCTCAAGCGGATACATTGACACACAAACAGAGCAAAACTCAGACTTTATAAATCAAATTCAAGAAAAGCTCCCGCACTGTACATCGCCAAAACAAATGCAATTTGACTTTAACATAACAGACGGCGCACTTATAAGAATGCTGCAAGAAGGCGATTTAAAACCGCTTGAAGCGACATATAAAAGGGGCGAAACTATAGATTCGTTTATTTTTGATTTAGAAGATGAAACAAATAGCGCAACGCTTAGCGAACACACAAAACTAAACCCTGTACCGTCGGAAAAATATTACAAAAAAAGAGTAACCAACGGAAATATTAAACCGATTTATGTTCCTGTGACATATCTTGCAAGACTCGGATATTCAAGCGCGGTTAATCTGGCACAAATGCTAAAAACAGGCGCACTGCCGGGAATTTATGAAAAAGTTCAAACTCCACAAGGTCCAAAAATAAGAGCTATGGTTGATATTGCTCCGTATTCAGAGTCTGAAATGAAACTAAACGCCATTAGAAACGGCAGCAAAAACATAATCTCAACATCTGACTTGGCAAAAAAATTGAACATAAGGAAATCAGAAGTAGATGAAGCATTGAAAAACGGTGAATTAGAGATAATCAAAGAATACATTTTCCCTGATGATGCCAAAAAAGTGCTTGTTAACCTTGCAGACAATAAAACAAAAGATTTTGCAGACAAAAAAATATTTGAAAATAAAATTCTGCAAGAACAAAGAAGAAGAAACGCAAAAACAAAAAGAGCCGAAAATGCGCGTGCATACGCACCTGTTTACTCTCTCAGAATGGAAATTGTCTGGGCGTTGTGTCCCAATACAAGAATTGCTGCTTCAAAAGAAGCACAAAATGACGGTCGTTTGTGCAGGATAATTGCAAAAGACGCAAATGCGGAAGAATTAACGGAAAAAGAAGAAATTGCTTTAAATTCATACAGAAAACGCTATTGGCAAAGTGCGGGCACTCAAGAATACGAAGCAGCCCATAAAAAAGCAAAAGAGTATATGGAAATATATAAAACTCAAGGAATTGAAGCAATAGATGACCCAAGGATAAAGGCTATAATTGAAAGATTTAAAAGTACACAACAGTCGTAATTCTCTACTCTTTTTGTATGAAAAAAATTTTTACAAGCAAGCTATAATATTCTTATGTTACAGGAAGCTCAAAAAGTTATAGCAGGCGCTTTTAATACAAGTTTTATTAAAAAACTTGCACAGTATTTGCACGACTGCGTAAGAGAAGAAGTCAAAAGTTCAACTTTTCGCAACCTGAAAGAGGACAAAGAAAATAAATGGGTCTTTTTGGACGGAGAGGAAAAGCTTTTTACAAATTTTGATCAGGAACTATTGCTTGAGGGTTCAAACAGCTATTTAACCGAGCTTATGATTCAAAGCGATATGAACGCAAAAGAAAAGTATTTAATTTACGGCTATCTTTTTCTTGTGGGCAAAAATTCAAAAGCGAGAAAAAATAACCAATTTTTAACCCCGCTTTTATACGTACCCTGTAAGCTTGAAAGACGCGGAGTAAATATTGTCCTTACCGCACAAGAGGATATTTTATCCCTCAACACCGGAGCTTTGGCACAGCTTATGAAACGCGACGACGAGCAAGAAGCGGACGCTATGCTCTCGGGGCTTTTGGATGTCGTGCCTGAGCTACCCTTAACATCGGAAAATCTTGAAATATTTTTAACCACTCTAAAATCGCTAATCCCTGAAATAGAGATTGAAACAGCCCCTGTTGAAGATATAAAACAGGATTTTGAGGACTTTTATTCAAGGGAAAATCTTGAAAAAGCCCTTGAGGATGGGGATTTTGATTTTGATGCAATTGATGAAATTGCAAAACGCCCTCGCGTAAAAGTGGAAAAACTTACTCTGCAAAGGAAAAGCGCCGTAATTTTAACAAAACGCCCAAGCATAACGGCAGGAGTTTTGCACGAATTAACTCAAATTGCCGAAAAGCCGCAAGGAGTATATCGTGAAACGGTGCTTGAGGTCATAAACCACGAGTATTTACTGCAAAAGGGCAAAGTTGCAAACGAAAAGCTCGAACAAAAAGAGATAAAAGACTTTTTTCCCATAACTCCACTGTCATTGAGCGATTCGCAAGAAGATGTTATTAAAAAAATCGAAGAAAATAATTTCTTGGCAGTATACGGCCCGCCGGGGACAGGAAAGTCACAAACCATTGTAAACCTTGTATCTCACTTGATAGCAAACGGTAAAAGCGTTCTTGTTGCCTCTCGCATGGACAAAGCCGTTGATGTTGTCGCTCAGCGCTTAAACTCGCTAAATGCTCCATACCTTGCACTTAGGGCGGGCAGAGCCAACTATCAAAAAATGCTCAATTTTAAACTTGAAGATTTACTTTCAAATAAAGTCGATTTAGACAGCGGCTACCAAGACGCCGTTATGGCAGAGCCTGATGATATGAAAAATTTGTGCGACGAAATAGTAAGGCTTGAGGAAGGCGCACAAAAGATTTTTTCTCTTGAAAAGCAATACAGTGAAGCATATGAAGAACAAAAAGAAACAAAAGAGGCAATAGGCGAGTGCGAAGTGATTAAAAACGCGCTTAGCCTTGAGGAAGTTAACCAAACCAAAAAGCTGCTCAAAGAGCTTGAAAAGTATGAAAACAAACACAAAAAAAATATTTTGGACAAAATTTTCGAGGGAATAAAATTAAATAAAATTAAAAAGATTTTAAATCTTAAAGGAAAAATAAAAGCCTCCGAATTGTCGCAAAGACTGGCGCTGGAACTTGATTTAGAGCTTTTAAACGCAAAACTGCGAAAAATTGAAAATAACATATATAAAATCGGCAATTTGCACCAAATTTTAAAGAAAATTAAAAGCTTGAGAAAAAAACAACAAAAACTCGCGGTAGACATTCTGAAAAACAAACGCAGAACCGCATTAAAGAATATTTTATGTGACCAGCAAAAACGCCAAAGACTTATGATACACTCAAAGTCGCTTGTTTCAAGAAAATTAAATCAACAAAACAGACTGCTTGAAAAAGAGGACTTTAAGCCGCTTTTAGCCGCTTTTCCATGCTGGTGCGTAACAACTTATGCAATTTCTAATTCTCTGCCCCTAAAACCCGCGTTGTTTGATGTCGTAATACTGGATGAAGCATCGCAATGCGACATAGCAAGCTGTTTTCCCATACTTTTCAGAGCCAAAAAGGCTGTAATTGTGGGCGATGACAAACAACTGCCTCACCTGTCTTTTTTAGAGAAGGCAAAAGAACAATCATTTTTAAACCAATACAACATAGAGGACCGCTATCAGCTGCTTTGGCGCTTTAGGACAAATTCAATGTTTGATGTTGCAAACTATTATTCAACAACACCAACCCTTTTAGACGAACATTTCCGCTCACCAAAGCCTATTATCGAATTTTCAAACAGAGAATTTTACGGCGGCAGAATAAAAGTCATGAAACCTTATTTTGACGATGTTTCACCTGTTGAACTTGTTGAAGTTAAAGAAGCAAAAGTAGACACCGACATTACAAGGAATCAAGCCGAGTGCGAGGCTATTATTAAAAAAGTTCAGGATATAATTTATGAAAACGAGAAAAATCCTGACTTAGAACCTGTTTCGATAGGTATAATTTCTCCCTTCAGGGGTCAGGTAGAGTTAATTAAAAAAGCTGTTTTAAGGGTTTTTTCTCAGGAAACAATACAGCAACACCAAATTGAAATAGGCACAGCGCATACTTTCCAAGGTGATGAAAGAGATGTAATGCTTATGTCATGGGCAATTGCGGTAAATTCACACTCGCAAAGCCTTATGTTTTTGCAAAAACCCAATCTTTTCAATGTTGCGATTACTCGTGCAAGAAAAAGACTTATAAACTTTATCTCTAAGCCTGTAAACGAGCTTCCTGAAGGACTTTTAAGGGATTATCTCGAGTTTGTACAATCTCAGGATAAAGTTATTGCCTCAAGAAAAAATGTATTTAAAAATACGTTTGAAAAAGAAGTTTTTGAAGTTATAAACGACGAGTTTACAACACATAAAGTCCGCGCAGGAGTAGATTTTGCAGGCATTAACGCCGATATTATGATTGACGACAAATTAATTGTTGAAATAGACGGAGTTTTGGACGAATTTACACAAAATGTAAAAGAAACCAAAAAACAAGCCATAATGGAGCGTTTGGGTTATGAAGTCGTGCACGTAACAAAACGCGAATGGGGCTTGAGTAAAGACGCCGCTCTTGATAGAATAAGGTCATCACTGGTACAAAGTTAGAAAAATGACCGACACTCAAGCGGATTTAATTAAAAAGCATGCCCAATCACTCGAATTTGACAAGGTTTTAGAAATTCTTGCCAATTTTGCGGTGTCTGATTTAGGCAAGCAAAAGTGCCTGTATGCCCCTATTTACAATCAAAAAGCCCAAATTGAATATCATCTTGAACTTACAAGCGAAGCAAAAAGAATTTACGATAACGCAGGCAATTTTTCTTGCTTTCCTTTGGAATTTCTGTGCGACGGGGCTAAAATTCTTGAAACACAAAGACTTGGTGCAAGTGATATCATTGATTTGACAAAAAATTTAAGAACATCAAGATTAATTAAAAATTTCCTTTCAAAAGAGGAAAATTGCCCGAATTTAAAGGCAATTGCGCAAAATCTCTACACAAATAAAGAATTTGAAGATAAAATTTTTTCAACTTTTGACAGCGAATTAAACATTTTAGACAGCGCAAGTCCTGAATTAAAAAGACTCAGGAACGCTTATAAAAGCACAAAAGATAACTTAAAAGCCTCAATTGGCAAGCTTTTGGGAGATGCCGATTTTATATCACATCTGCAAGACATTGTCTGGACAACGCGCGAGGGCAGAACGGTTTTCCAAGTAAAGGCAACAGACAAAAACAAAGTATCAGGAATTGTGCATGATGTAAGCGCAAGCAGCCAGACTTATTTTATCGAGCCTTCGGCTCTTGTGCCTATAAACAACAAAATACGCCAGATTGAAGTTGAAATAAACGCCGAAATTGAGCGAATTTTGTGGGAATTAACAAAAGAATTTTTAAACATAAAAAAAGAATTGACTGATGTGCAAAATATTGTAAGCGAGCTTGATTTCATCTTTGCAAGAGCGAAATATTCCATCCGCACAAAGTCAACCCCCGCACAAATTTGTGAGCAAAAAATCCTTGAAATACAAGCCATGCGACACCCGCTTTTAATCGGAAACGTTGAAAATATTGTCGAAAACGACTTTGAACTGGGTAAAACATATAATTCTCTTTTAATTACAGGCTCTAACACAGGCGGAAAAACTGTAGCACTGAAAACTGCAGGTCTTTTAACGCTTATGACAAAGGCAGGACTGCACATTTGCGCACTTGGCGCTAAAATTTACCCGTTTGACAAGGTTTTAGCCGACATATCGGAAGAACAAAGCATTTCTCAAAACCTTTCCACCTTTGGCGCGCACATTAAAAACATTTCAACAATTATTGAAAACGCAACCGAGAATTCTCTTGTACTTTTTGACGAATTAGGTGCAGGAACAGACCCTGAGGAAGGCTCAGCTCTTGCGCGCGCCATTCTTGAATATTTATCCGAAAAAGACATTTTATGCGTCTGCACAACGCATTTAGGGGAATTAAAAATTTTAAAATACGAAAACTCTAAATTTGAAAACGCAAGTGTCGAGTTTGATGTCGAAACGCTAAAACCTACCTATAAGCTTATTTTAGGACTTGCAGGCAGCTCAAATGCGCTCTGTATAGCTCATAACCTAAATTTAAACGATGAAATTATTAACAATGCAAAAGATATTTTAAATAAAGCAAAAAGCCCCGAGGGCGAGGTTTTTGCCAAAATTCAACAAACACACAACGAGCTTTCTCAAAAAGAACGCGAAACAGAAGAAATACGCCAAAGAACAGCTCAAATCGAGGCTGAGTATCAGGAAAAATTAAAAGAATTAAAAGCCCAAAAGAAAAAATCTCTTGAAAGTTTTAAGAAAAAATATCAGGCTCAAATTGAAAATGCACGCGCCGAAATTAAAGACACTCTCGACATTATGAGAAAAGAAAAATCCGAAAAGATTGCAATGCGTTCATATTCCAGACTGGCAAAACTTGAAAGCGCCGCAAGAGAAGAATTTATGTCTGATGAGGAAAAATTGCAAAACAAATATGAAGCGCTTGATGTTGCAAATTTAAAAATCGGTCAAAACGTACTTATAAAAGGGCTTGAGCAGGTTGCCCGCCTTGAAAGTTTGCCCGATAAAAAAGGTAAAGTCCTTGTATCTGTAGGGCTTATGAAAACAAAAGTAGATATTAAAAAACTTGCAAAAACCGATAAAAAAATCAGCAAAGCATTAAAAAAAGTTACCGTAAGTTTTGATGACATTACGCAAAGCCTCTCTAACAGGCTTGATATTCGCGGTATGAGGGCGGAAGATGCCATAGATTTCCTTGACAAACAGTTTGATATGGCGTCTTTGAGAAATTTAAGAGAAATTATTGTAATCCATGGCCATGGAACAGGAGCGCTGAAAAATGCCGTTCGCAATTACCTTAAAAACTCACCCTACGTTGCAAAATTCCGCGCAGGAGAAGAAGGCGAAGGCGGCGACGGAGTAAGCATTGTAGATATTAATTAAAGCCCCAGTCGCATTTGCTGAATTTCTCTGACTGCCTTTTCGCGCTCAATTTTATCTTTATAAAGCTTTTCAAAATTTTTCTGTACATAGCCATAGTTCTGCACCGTTGCGGTTATAGATTTATCCGCAAGCCAAAATAGTGCAGGAACAGCAATAACCAGAGTAAAAACAGAAACTATAACATGCCTTAAAACCCTTTTAAACAAATGCCATTTTCTGTCTTTGCCCTCAAGGTCAATTTTAAGCTGTATTGCTTCATTTACATAGGCGCTTCTTGCGTCTTTATCCATATTATCAATATATGGGACAAAATCTTTTGAGATGTATATTACATATTTTTTAACAGCATCATGTTCACTTGTACCAAAAGGGTCATGCCATTGCTCATCATAATTCGTAATGTCTTGAGATGTTTGAACATCTTGATTTGTTTCATCTGCAACAGGCTGGGTTAAATTTTCTTCCTGATTATCGGAATAATTTTCAAGCGAAGGTTCGTCATTTGGTAACTGCTCCAAAATATCCGAGGGGACATCGCTCAATGGCGGATTATCATCCTTTGAAACCTGCTCCATCTGACTTTTTATTTTGTTAATATGCTCATCAATATTAAAATTTTCTTCCACGCTATAAATCCTAAAAATTCTACTATACATTTTAGCATAAAATTTACTTTTGGGCTTTAATTCATTTTTATGATAAAATAGTTGTTGCGATGAATGTAGACACAAGAGTAATATTAAATAAACTGGATAAGTTGAGGGAGCCAAAAATCCTTGTGGTTGGGGATTTTGGTATTGATGAGATGGTTTTTGGCACAACTTCAAGAATCTCTCGCGAAGCGCCTGTTTTGATACTTGAACACTCTAAAACAAAGATAATTTTAGGTACAGCCTCAAACGCCGCGCATAACATTGCAACCCTTAACCTTGGAAAGGTTGCAGCGCTCGGGGTTTATGGGGATGATTATTATGCAAAAGTTTTACTTGAAGCGCTCAGAGAACAAAAAATCGACACTCAATATATGGTTGAGGACAAAACAAGAAAAACAACCACCAAAACGCGCATTTCAGGCTCATGCTCTCAGAGTATAACTCAGCAAATAGTGCGCATTGACAGACAAACAACAGAGCCTTTGAGCAAACAGACTGAAGAAAAGGTTATTGAAAATTTAAAAAAAGCAATACCAAATTGCGACGGAGTAATACTTTCAGATTATCATTTAGGCTTTTTAACCCCCAAAATTGCTAACTTTGCCATAGAATTTGCAAAGAAACACAATAAGATAGTTGTAGCGGACGCTCAAAAAGACCTTGACAAATACAAGGGAGCAACAGCAATTACGCCTAATCAGCCTGATTGCGAAAAGTTCGTCGGATACTTTTTAAAAGATGAAAAAAACCTAAAAAGTGCCGGAGATAGCCTTATTAAAGATTTAAACCTTGATTATGTGCTTTTAACAAGAGGCGAAAATGGTATGGCGCTTTTTGAAAATCAGGGCGACAAAACAAAAATGTACAAGGTTCAGGCATTTAATAAAAAAGAAGTCTTTGATGTAACAGGCGCGGGAGATACCGTTGTTGCTGCCTTTACCCTTGCTCTTTGTGCAAATTTCAGCCCTTGTGAGGCAATGTTTATAGGAAACTTGGCGGCAAGCATTGTCATAAGATATTTTGGCTGCCATAGTGTAGATGTGGAAGATTTAAAAAATGAAATTGAAAATTTAAAAGGAGAAGAAATATATGAAATTTCTTAAAAAACTCAGAACTTTTGATTTAATTATAATCGGAGTGTTAATAGTTGCGCTGCTTGTGGGCATGCTTACTATGTTCGGCAAAAGAGCAACATCTTCAAATCAAATTGAAACAACGGCAGACGTTGAAATTGAAATATTTTTAAGGAGTGTAACCGTAAGTGCTTCAAACAACATTTTTGAAGCCGGCGATGAAACATTTATTACCATAAGAAACGTCCCCTACACAAAATTAAAAATAAAAGACGTTAAATACGACAGAAAAAAAGCAATTGTACCCACCTTTAATACAAAAAAGCCCTTTACCGTAGTAGACGATGTTACGGCACCTTACCAGTATGATTTTCTTATAACTGTCGTAGATAAGGCAAAAATAACAAAAGACCGCGACGGGGCTGTTGTCGGCGGAAATAAAATAAAAATAGGTTTGCCTATCACGCTTGAAGGTTCAGATTATAAACTAAACGGAATAGTTTCTAACATAACGGTTGTAGCACAGCCAAATGAAACAAATGACGCGGATTTAGAAGAACAGGTAAAACAAAACCAAGATGTTCAATAGAAAATTTGGAACAAAAAGTATTTTCATAAGCATAAAAAACGGTATTTTGTACGCTTCACAAAATACAAAAACTGCCGCGCTTATAAGGGACAGTCTGCTTTTTGAAAATATTGACTCGCTTTTGTACATTTTTCTAATGTTAACAATTGTTTCCTGCGCTTTTTGCGATTCAAGCTACATAGGCATTTTTGCTATATGTTTCAGTGTGCTTGAAACTTTTAAACTCTTTGTAAAAAAAGGGGCAAGGACTAAAATATCACTTTATGACAAGGCGATTCTTGTTTATTTTGCATTTGTAGTTCTCAGTCTTTTTGGCTCAACGCTTTTTGCACTAAGCCTTAAAGGTTTTGTAAAAACTGCGATTTATATGTACTTTTATTTTAGCGCGCTTGCATACTTTCGCGACAACAGAGAAAAAATCTTACCTACAATTCTTGCAATAGCAGGCATTGTAAGCTTTGAGAGCATTATTGCAATCATTCAAAATAACTCCGGAATTTTAGCTATTGCAGGTTGGCAAGACACATCAAATCTTGACCCGACACAAATTATTTCACGCGCTTACGGAACTTTGAAACCCTACAACCCCAACCTTCTTGCGGGTTATTTGGTAACGGGTATTTCAAGCCTGTGGTGTCTTTTTTCAATAAATCTCCTAAACAAACACTACAAAAGGTTTTTGGGATTTTTAATATTGTTTTTGCTCGCAACAGTTGCAATAATCTACACAGGTTCTCGCGGCGGCTACCTTGGAATAGCTGCGTTTTATATGATTTTTGCACTCGGTATTATATACTACATCCAAAACTACTTAGGCGGCTTTAGAGCAATAAGAAGAAGATATAAAAACCTTGCCCTGACATTAATTTGCGCGGCGCTTGTTTTTATTATGTCAAATCCTGCAATAACAAATAGGATTTTATCCATTTTTGAATTCAGAGGCGACTCCTCAATTGCTTTTAGGATGAACGTTTACGCCTCATCGTTCAAAATGTTTTTAGACAATCCGTTCTTGGGAATAGGTGTCGGCAATAAAAACTTTAGAGAAATTTACGGATTGTACATGAAATCAGGTTTCGACGCTCTGGGCGCTTATTGCGTTCCGCTTGAAATTGCAGTTGAAAGCGGCATTTTTGCACTGATTTCTTTTGTTACATTCCTTGTATTATGGCTCAAAGACGCGCTTAAACTTGTTCAGAGTGCCCCAAAAAGAACAAAAATAATTGCTTTTTCGCTCATTTTAAGCATTTTTCCTACAATGGTACATGGCATTTTTGACACAGTTTGGTTCAGACCCCAGCTGCAAATACTTTTCTGGTTAAATGTCGCATTTTTGGGCGCACTTAAAAGAAACTAGAAAACTACAATATATCTTAAATAATTTTCCACTCCGTCTGCAAATGCCTTTGAATAGCCCTTTTGAAACTTTTTATCGCTGAGTTTTTGTGCTTCGTTTTTGTCAATCAAATAACCGCACTCCAAAAGTACACTCACAGGACTTGTCGGGCGGGTAAGGGCAAAAGAGGCATAATTTACACCGTCATCTCTAAATTTACTGAATTTTAAAACCTCTTTTTGAATATTTTGTGCCAAAGATTTTGATTGTTCGTTGTAGTAATATGTGCCTGCTCCATGCTTATATATTACATCTTTCGGATTGGGCAGAGAATTTTGATGAATACTTATTAAAATATCCGCCTCTTTTTTATTTGCAAAGGCAACTCTGTCATACAAAGGAACATATTTGTCTTTTTTCCTTGTCATATAGACTTTTGCACCTTTTTTGGAGAGTGCTTTTTTCATTTGTTTTGCAATTTTTAAATTAACGTCTTTTTCCTCAAGCCCGTTTGCACATACTCCGGATTCAAGTCCTCCATGACCTGCATCAAGTGCCACTTTAATACCCTTGAGCGGTTTTTTACGGTTAATTTTGGGTATTTTTTTAATTTGAACAACAAGCCCCTTTTTGTGAGGAATTACATCGTAACCAAAAAGCGCAGGGGTTATATATTTTATTTTTAAAATATTGTTATCAACAGGGATAACGCTAAATGCCCCTCTTTTATCTTTTATTGTCAAATCTTTAACTTTTACATCATACAGACAAAACAAAAGCCCGTCGGGAACTTCCTTGAAAGAGTAGGCGTTTTGTATATTTGCAGGTATAAAAATTTCATACTTATCTTTATCTTCGCTAAATTTTATCTCGTCAATTTCAACTATATGTTTATTTTCAATAACCGCCTGCACATCAGAATACTTTTTCTCAATCCAGAAAGGCTTATCAAGCCCTAAATCCACCCTGTAAAAATCTTTGTTTTGCTTATCCGCATATAACACAAAACCTTTTCTGATGTGCGAAAAGCGCGCCGCGTTAACATCAGGCGCAACACGAATTGGAGAATAGTCGCTTTTTGCCTCAATCACTGCATACTTTGCAATGCCAACGTTCTCTAAATCCTCAATTGCAAAGGCACTTGAGAAACTAAACAAAAACAAACCCGCCAAAAATAAGAATTTTTTCATGACAAAATTCTAGCACATTTTGCAAAAAATTTTTAGCCGACTTTATTTTCTTCTTTATTATTCGCCGTTGTGGAGCCTGATTCAAAACCACACCAAGCATATATCAGGGGTAAAATTTTATCTGCATGGAGTTGCTTTGCAAAGGGGACTTTTGAGATAATGGCAAGCGCCAATATATCATCCACATGCACAAAGTAGTCTTGAGGTTTCAGCTTTCTCTCCTCAAGTTTTACATTGGGCTCATCTTTGTGAACAAATTTATCAAAGACTCCCGCCGCTTTTTGCGCAAGAGGCATGCCTAAACCTATACCCAATATTGTTGCTGCGACCTGAACAAGCGGGGATTTTACTTTTGCCTTATTTGCAAGTGCAAGCACCGATGTAGCTATTGCAGAAGGAAAAACAACGGTTGAAATATCAAACAGCGACTCTTTTACTTTTGCTTTTTTGTCTTCATCGGATTTTGCATCCAAAAGACCGCCGCAAAGTCCGCCTAATATTGAAGAACTGCTCACTGCAATAACTGCACCCATATCTTTTGCCAAACTGCCTTGCTCAAAAACATCAAAAGTAAGCTTACCTTTTGTCAATTTGCCTATTATCCCGACAGATGCCAGTGCACCGCCAAGTGCACCCACTGCAGCGGGTATTGATACTTTTTTCTTCTCGCTTGAATTGTTCTCAGACCGGTTAGTATTTCCGGCAAATACGTTGCTAATTTTCGGTATGTTCATAATTTTAAACTCTTTCCATGTTTATAATGCTACAAAATAAAAAAAATTGCCAACATTTTTTTACAAGACTTTATATTTAATTGTAATTCTTGCTAATTTACGCTATTGTTGATATTGAGAAGTTTAACAGGGATTAATCATGAATAGTGAATTATTTGTTATAGATTTAAGAGGCTGCAATAACACAGGTGAAATTATTACAAGCGTTTCCTCAGCTTTTGAAGTGCCAATGGCAAGAGAAAGAAAAATCGGACTTAAACTTAGCAACATTGCACTTAATCAGGCACAAATGCTCTCTATACAATCTTTGATTGCAAGTTATGCTTCCGAATTGTGTTTTGTTGAAACCTCAAGCGAAACTACAAAAGAAATTTGTGAAAATATGGGAATTGAAGTGCAAACTCCCCAATATAACGAGCTTTCAAACACAGCACAAAGTGAATTTTCTTTTGAAATTCCTAAAAAAGAAGGGGAAGAAGAAACAAAAGCACAAGAGAATATTCTAAGCACAGAAGTTCCAAAAGAAGAAGGTTTTGAAGAATTTAAACCCATTGAATTTAATGAGGAAAATCTTCAAACTATGGAAACATACAAAAAAGCTTATGATGAAAATGAAGAAGAAAAACAAACTTGGGAAGAAGTTGACTATTACGCACCACCGACGGATGAGCCGGTTGTTGTTGATTCCAAACAAACAATTTATGTAACACAAACACTGCGCTCGGGGCAAGTTTTAGAGTTTGACGGAAACGTTGTTATAATAGGAGATTGTCACCCGGGTTCGGAAATCAAAGCCACAGGCGACATTACAGTTTGGGGCGTTTTAGGTTCAATAGCTCATGCCGGTGCAAAAGGTAATCGTGACGCTAAAATCCGCGCCCTTAAAATGAACGCGGTACAATTAAGAATAGCTGACTGCTACTCAAGACGTCCTGACGGCACAAACATTCCCTATATTATAAAATCATCAGTGTTCACCCCTGAAGAAGCAAGAATAGTTGATGATTCAATCGTATTATTCAAAATTAACTAAAAAGGAGCAAAAATAAATGACAGGTTCTGTAATAGTAATTACCTCGGGCAAAGGCGGAGTAGGAAAAACTACCACATCTGCCAACATTGGCACCGCACTTGCTAAAGACGGCAATAAAGTTGTTTTAATAGACACAGACATTGGTCTTAGAAACCTTGATTTGCTCTTAGGACTTGAAAATCGTATTGTGTATACCATTGTTGACGTTGTTGAAGAGCGCTGCAAATTAAAACAAGCACTTGTAAAAGACAAAAAAAATCCGAATTTGTGCCTTTTGGCTGCTGCTCAAACACGCGACAAGTCTGCAGTTACTGCAGAACAGCTAAAAGAAATTTGTGACACTCTAAAAGAAGATTTTGACTACATTTTGGTTGATTGCCCCGCAGGTATTGAACAAGGTTTTCAAAACGCGGTTGCAGGTGCAAACGAAGCTATTGTAGTAACAACGCCCGAGATGAGTGCAATTCGTGACGCAGACAGGATTATAGGGCTTTTAGAAGCAAAAGAAGAAGTTCAAAGATACAGGCTTTTGGTAAACCGCGTACGTCCAAACCTCATTAAAACAAATGATATGATGAGTGTGGATGATGTAGTTGAAATTCTCTCTTGTGACCTTATAGGAATAATTCCCGAGGACACAGGCGTCATAACTTCAACAAACAAAGGTGAGCCCATTGTTAATGATGAAAACTCGCTCGCAGGTCAAGCATATATGAACGTTGCAAGAAGAATTGAGGGCGAAGAAGTCCCATTTCTTGATATAGACCAACCCAGAACTTTTATTGAAAAAGTTAAAAAATTCTTTTCAAAGAAAGTGAAGGCGTAATATGAGAGATATATTTTCAGATTTATATAATAAAGTTCTGAGCTTTTTTGTAAGTCAAGGTCCCCATGACGAGACAAAAGCGGTTGCAATGAGCAGACTAAAAACTGTCCTTATGCAAGACAGAGTAGGTTTTTCCGAGCGCGCCATGCAAATGCTTAAAGAAGAACTTGTCGCAACTATTTCAAAATATATGGAAATTGACGAAGAAAAATTTGATCTTGAGATTAACGCAACAGAAGATTCTACCGTTTTAGATCTTGCAATTCCCGTAACAAGAGCCAAAACAGACGAAGAAATCGATGAAGCAATAAAAGAACAGGCTATAAAAACTCAAGCTAAAGCACAGGAAATAGTGGAAGAATTGGAAGAACTCATTAAAGAGCGTGCGGCAGCTTTGGCAGGTGTCGGCGAAGAAGCACATCAGGAAGAAGCTGAAGAAAACTCAAAAGAAAGCTCTTGCGAGGATACTCAAGATAACAGCGAAGAAAATACACAAGAAAAAAAAGAAGAAGAAAAAGGCAAAAAAAGTAAAGTTAAGGAAAATTAATGTCAACACTTGTGTTTTTAGTATGTTTTAATTAAAATTTTTACTAAACACAAGTCAAAAAAGGAGAAAACCATGCAGGTTATATTAAAAAAAGATGTACAAAACCTAGGCGAAGCAGGTGATTTAGTTAATGTAAAGGACGGATATGCAAGAAATTTCTTGCTGCCTAATAATGTTGCAGAAGTAGCAACAGAAGGTTCACTTGCTGCAAGAGAAAGAAATATTGCAAGAATTAAAGCAAAATCAGAAAAACTTCACCAAGAAGCACTTGAAAAAGCTGAAAAAATCGAAGCTGTTGAACTTATTTCACTTAGCGCAAAAGCGGGTGAGTCAGGCAAATTATTCGGTACAATCACAACTAAAAAACTTGCTGAAGAATTGCTTAATAAAACAGGTATTGAGGTTGACAGAAAATCAATTATACTTGATAACCCGATTAACCACATCGGAAGTTTTGTTATGACAGTTAAATTATCATCTAAAGTAAAAGCACAAGTAAATGTTGAAGTTAGCGCTTCTGAAACAATCAAAGAAACTATTGAAGTTGAAGAAGAACAGTAAGCATATCTTAATTATAGAAAATAGTACAAAACCTCCCTTCAAAGGGAGGTTTTTTTGTAAAAAAATGTAAAAAAATAAATAACTCAAGACTTTTATTGTTAAATTTTATATTTACAGGTTTTGTCCCATGTATAAAATAAAAACAAGGAAGGAATTAAGAATGCGCATATCACCGGTTAGCCAGCTTAGCACTGAGAGTGCAAATTTTGGCAAAAGAAGGTACACAAAAGAAAAAAATAAAAACTCACACATTAAAACAGCCGCCATACTAGGCACTATAGCCGCACTTGGCACGCTTGGCGCCGCAATGGTGCTGCGCGCAAAAAAACCAAACAGCACAGGCGGCATAAAAGCTCTAAAAGAAATTTACAGCGGCGTTGAGGGTGCAAACGATGAAATATCAAATATTGTAAAATATGCAACTTATCAAACTTCCGCAATTCAGGACGAAATTAAAAAAGTCATGACCGATTCGCAAGATATGTGTAATGAACTGAAAAACCTTCTGAAAGAAGGAGAAACGGTTTCTTCCGACGGTACGATTTTAAGAGAAATCATAATAAAAAACTGTCTTCTCTCAAAAATGCGCGAATTTTCGGCTGACGGAAAGCTTGTAAGAGAAACAGAATTTCTAAAAGGTTCTCCGAGCCACGTAACGCAAACTATTACAAATCAAGACTCAAGCATAACAGAGAAAGTATTTTCATTTCTTGACGGAAAACTAAGCCACTACAGCGAAAATTTACAGTTTCCGGGGGTAAAAAACTCCAGATGCATAAGAAGCATAGATTTTAACAGCAGTATGTTTCAAGGCAACGAACTGCCAAACACATACTCCCTAATGCCCGAGTTAATTGACCCGATGAGGGAAAAATGCCTCAGACGTCTGGTATTTAAAAACGGCTTGCCGAGCGTATATATGGAAAATATCGAAGACATTGACGCATTTGTAACTTCCTTTGGCAAGAAAATATTTTTCGACAGCAAAGGCGATGTGTCAGACATAGTTTTAGGATTAAATACCGAATATGAAATTGCAAACAGAGCTTACAAGGTAATTGATAACAAATGGCAGGATGTAACCTCGCAGGCTGCAGACATATATTTTAATAAATAAATTTTAAAATTGCGTATAAAAACGCAATTTTATTTTTTTACAAGTTTTATCTGTTCATAAAGTATATGAAAGGAAAAAATATGCCAATTACACCGATTAATCCGTTTAGCCTTATAAAAAAAGCAATAGCGAGCAAACAGTCGCATCATGATAGCACCAAGGCAACAACAAACCCGTATAGCGCACAAAACACCTCAGGTGGACTTGGTATTGCAGACGCAAGTGCAGTATATGCGGTCAACAAAAACCGCATGCCTCAAGATGTTAAGGAAATCCTCTTAAACTTTAGAAGAACTTGCAATGATTCTTCAATTTATGCAAAGAAAATTAAAAGACAATCAGACCAAATACAACAGCTGGCATCTGAGATAACAAAAAAAGCTGAAAAGAGCATGATGCCCGAAGCAGAAGACATACAGGAAGAATCAGGCATTATATTTATTAGAGAACAAAGAAAATATAACGAATTATTGGAAAAATTTGAAACAGGTGACTTTGTTTTACCAAATGGTAAGGTTATCAGAAAAATTACAAGAAACTCTGATGGAAGCGCACTAATGGAAGAATTTTCAAAAGACGGCAAAAAGCTTTTAACTTGTACCAAATTCCAAGACGGTAAACCGATTTTATATGCCGAAGGGTACAGGGAGCACTCAGATGGTGCACAAAGCGTTGCAAAAAGAGTAGTCTTTAAAGAAGGCAAACCAAGCACTTATGAAGAAGGTTTTGAAGAAACAAAGGACGGTAAAAACAAGGTTGCAAGAACTTTTGAATTTGACGATGGAAGTTTAAGCCTTTATAGCGAAAACCTTAGTGCAGATTCTGCAAACAATAGCGGTACTATAGCTCTCACTATTGGTTACAAGGATAATGCAGTTCTCTGGTATCAAGAGGGTTATAGGTTAGCAAGCGACGGTACCGAAGAAACTGACTTAGAGGTAAGATTTAGAAAAGATAAAACACCTTTTCTCTATCAACAAGGCTACAAAAAGTATTCTGATGACAGCGATGAAACTGCAATAGAGATTGGTATTGCAAAAAATGGCAAACCTATATTCTATCAAGAAAATTACAGCCAAAAACAAGGGTATGAACAAACAGAAAAATATTTTACTTATGATAAAGAAGGCAGATTAAGTTCTTCTATAGAAGGTCACACAAGGGAAGAAAACTCTACGGAAAAAATGGCTAAATATTTATCATTTGATCCAAACAGTGAGCCCGCATGTTATCAGGAGGGTTTTAGAAGCTCTGCAGGCTATACATACAGCATTGCAAAAGAACTTGTTTTTACAGAGGGTAAACCTGACAATTATGTAAAAGATTGCGAAGAATATTCAACGGGTATGCCAAGAATTGGCGAGTATGTAGAATGCGACAAAGAAGGAAAACCAATTCGACTAATGTCTAATTTAAACCCTGATTTTGAAACAATAGACTTCGCTTACGAAAAAACAAACGATGGCTGGAGTACAATGTCAGATGAAAATGTTCAAGAATATTTTGAACAAGACGGCAGCGGAGAATATTAAAAAGATAATTCATTAAAATTGCCTTGAATGCAAAGTTAAAAGTCAATACTAAAAGCAAAAGACTTATCTTAATAATATTTTTTCAACAATAAAACGCATAAATAAATAAAATTTATTTATGCGTTTTATTGCCTGGAAAATAAACAAATGGTTTGAAAGGGAAAATATAATGCAAGTAAACTCACTAAATTTATTTAACTATTACAATAACAGTTTTAAAGGTGCACAACCAAAAATCCAACAAGGACAAATGACAGAGGGAGCAAGCTCACCTGTTCAAAGTACAACAACAGGCACTATAGGAGCGCTTGACGCTGCAGGTACAACAGCTTTAGCTTCTATTAGAGCACAAGAAGAAAAAAGAGATTACGACACTATCAGGTCAACACTAAAATACGCCAATGAAGATATTAAGCAAGTATCAAGTCTGACAAGTAGTATAAATAAACTTGTTCAAGCAGAAGCAGATAAAACCGTAAATAAATTTCAAGAAAAAGAAGATGACTTGTTAAGACTCTACTGCAGAGCTTGGAATGCATTTGAAGGAACAGGCTCAATAGGCACAGTAGTATTCAGAAATGAGTATTCATCCGCTCCTCAAACTATAGAAGAACACTCTCAAGATGGCAAAGTCATAAGAAGATACAATTTTGACAAACAAGATGGACATGAGTTTTTACATATAGAAGATGGTATTGAACAAACTTATGGTGTTGAAAAAGTAGCACAAGATATTTACTACAGAGATGGCTTAATTTTAAAATATCAACAAGGCGTTCAAAAGTTTAAAAATGGCGATAAAAGCGCAGATAGAGTTATAAGACTTAACAATGGCTTAATATCTTGGTACGGGAATAATTTACAAATTAAAAAAGACGGCACACAAACAATGTCCCAATATTGCGAATTAGAAAACGGAATGTTATCAAAATATATGGAAAACTGGACAACATCAAAAGACGGTACAACAGAGTTTTCTCTAAGATGCGATTTTGAGGACGGCACCGCTCTAAGGTATATGGAAAATTACAAAAGCTACAAAAACGGTACTCAAAAAATAAATAAAGATATTAATTTTGCAGACGGCACAATTTTAAGATATCAAAAAGATTATGAAAACCACAGGGGCGGTTCAAAAACAGCTCAAGATGTTGCGTATACAAACGCTAAACCTGTAAGAATAGAATTTACAGACCCAATAACGGGTAATACAAAATATTTTAAGCACATAGAAAACAACTGGCAAGAAATTACTCAATAATCAATAAAGCCCCTCAAAATTAATGAGGGGCTTTTATTTCAATACATTGGATTATTTTGGCAACTTTTTTTATTTACAAGTTTTTTGAAATGCACAAGCAAGAAAGGTTAATATGCAAATTCAAAAGACAGGTCATTTTAGCAGTCGAACAATTTATTTTAGTAACATTAAAAAACAAGCTGAAGCAAATACCAGAACTACGGCTTGCAACTCGGATATTTTAGAAGCACTGAGCATACAAAGTGCAAACAATGCTCCAATTATAAATCAAAACCAAATACAAGAAGAGATAGATATAATAACTAAAAACATACAGGAAAAATTTGACGAAATAACACAAGAAATGCAAGATATTTACAGTGAAGTAACACATCTGTACAAAAAAGGCGACAAAACAGCACCCGATGGCAGTTTTTTAAGGATAATAACAGGTGATAATAAGCAAAAAACTATGGAAGAATATACCCAAGATGGGAGGCTTACAAGAAAAACAACTTTTACCAAAATAAATGGCGGCTTATTGTGCAGCGTTGAAGAAGGGTGTGAAATACTTCCCAACGGCTCAAAAAAAATTGCAAAAAAGGCATTATTTTGGCATAATCAACCCATAAGCTTTATCCAAGATCATCAAATAATGCCTGATGGCTCCGAAAAATTCAAAAAAAGAACTGATTTCAGATTTACTAAACCTGTTTATTTTGTCGAAGACTACAAAAAACTTAAAGATGGAACTCTGGAGCGTGCTGAGGAGGTAGAATACAGTTTTGGTAAAATATCATATTACTTAAAAGGGTTTAAAGGTCAAAAAGATGGGTCTTTTGAACAGGAAAAAGAAATTCATTTCAAAGACGGTCAAGCAATATTATACCAAAACGGGCTCAGCAGAAATGAAAACGGGGTACTAAGCGCACAAAAAACATTTAAAAAAACAAAAAATGGTTGGCAAGAAATTAGAAACAAATTTTAAAGTTTTTATACCTAAAATAATTTCGACATTTTTTTATTTACGTGTTTTAATATATGCAAATAACCACAAAAGGAAGGTAAAATGTCTGTTCAGCAGGTCAATCCTTTTTCAATTTTCAAAACAAGCTATAACACAGTAAAAAGCCAAAAAACACAAGCAAGTCAAGTTAAAACAGCTAAAACAGAATCAAATATTAACAACAAAAAATTATTAAAAACTACGACAAGACTTACTTTTACACTATTAGCATTGGCCTTAGGGTATTATATACTTAAACCCGCAGGGGGAAACAAAGAAGTAAATAACATTGTAAATTCGGCAAAAAAACATATAAAAAAAATAACCCAAGAATCTCAGGGCACATTTAACGAAATAGTTAAAACATTTAATGAAGAAAGCTCGACAATACCTTCTTATGCACTTTTTAAAGTAACACTTGCACAAGACGGAAACATGCAAAGAAAACTTATTCGTATAAAAGACCAAAATATAATGGAAGAATATTCCCAAAACGGAAAACTTTTAAAAAGAACCATATTTAAAAAAAATAAAGTACTAATTCAAAAAGACTATAGTGCACTTGAAAACGGCGAACAAAAATGGGATGAGGTTTTAACATTTATAGACGGCAAATTAAGCGTTTTTGAAAAAGGATATAAAAAACTTGCAAATGGTACTGAGCAATGGGACAAAATTACATTTTTTGAAGACGGCAAACCATCTTTATATGCTCTTGGAGCAGAAATTTTTCAAGATTCTTACAAATATGCAACAACTATTAACTTTAAAAATGGAAAACCCGCATTTTGTATGCAAGATATTATAAAGCTGCAAAATGGCGAAACAAAATATGCGGAAAAATTCGTACCGCTCGGTAAAGGTTGGTTTAAAGCTTAAATACTAAACTGAAGCCTAACCGAGCTTACACGAGGTTATGCGCTTTTGCGCAATTGGTCGCGGTTGCGTCATAATAATCAGTTTGGTAAGTAACTGGACTCGAAGCCTAACCGAGCTTGCACGAGGTTATGCGCTTATGCGCAATTGGTCGCGGTTGCGTTATAATAATCAGTTTGGGCAGTACTGGACTCGAACCAGCGACCCCCACAATGTCAATGTGATGCGCTACCAGCTGCGCTAACCGCCCAAACAAATTATTTAATTTTCAACTTATGGGCTGGTAGCGCTGCGCTATATATTGAAATCGCAAGCTATACGCTCGCTCAGTGCGCTAGAGCTTACCAAGCAATTATATAAACATTTAACAACAAAAGTCGCTAAAAAACAACCGTATAAAAATCTTTACACTTTGACAAGTAAAAATTTATGTTTTATGCTAATGAAAAGTGTTGTTAAAATAGAATATCACATCCGCACAATGAAGTTAAAGTAAAAATGCGGGGCTCTTTTTTGGTATTAATAATACGCCTTGCAAATTAATTAAATACACGATAAATTAGGGGTAAAAATGTCACTTGTTATCAATCCTGTTGCCCAAAAATACATTTTGGCGTCATTAGTTTCAAAAACAAAAAAACAAATGAACAATCAAAACTACAACAGTAGAATTTCCTTTACATCTTCTAAGGCGTCATCTGCAATAAGCGCGCAAGCGCTTTCAAATACAAAACGTTCGCTTATCGCAAGCGCAAAAACTCGCCTTGGTGCAAATTATAACCCCGAAACAAATTCTCTTGATTTTAAACTTGCCTCTGATAATGCACAAGACGTTATTCTTTGCATTTTTGACAAACCTCAGGGCGAGGACGCCAAAATAAACATCAAAATGGCAAAACAGCCGGACTCAAATATATTTGAAACATCAGTGCCTATTGGCGAATTAACCGATGGCACAAAACCTGTATACTACGGCTACAGGGTATTTGGCAAAAACTGGCAATATGATGATAACTTTTTCAATGACCCTAAAAGCGGCTTTAAATCATTAGTTGACAAAGAAGGCAACAGATTTAACCCCAACAAACTTGCATTTGACCCTTATACAAAAGAACTGAGTCATCTGCCCTCGGATAACCCAAAAGGTGAGGACGTTTTTATTGTAAGCGAAGAAAACTGTTTTGAAGACAATGCAAAATACGCGCCAAAAAGCGTTTTTGTACCAATTGCAGACACTATAATCCCAAAAGCATCGCCAAGGCTGCTAAGCGATGAAGTAATAGGCGAAGTGCACATAAAAGATTTAAGCATAAACGAAGATGTGCAAGGTGCAGGCACCTATCTTGGCGCAAAAAACATGGCAAAAAAACTAAAAGATTTAGGCTTTACCATGATTGAATTTTTGCCGCTTACAGAATTTGATGACGGACAAGGCGGAGGAAATTATTGGGGCTATATGCCTCTTGGCTACTTTGCACCCGCAAAAAAATATGCAAGCGACAAATCAGAAGGCGCAGCGCTGAGAGAATTTCGAGAAATGATAAAAGAATTTCATAACAACAACCTGAAAGTCTGCATGGATGTTGTATATAATCACACAGGCGAAGCAGGTTTGGTTGATAATGACATAAATAAAGCCCGCCAGTTCGGCTTTTCACTTATAGACAATCAAATGTATTACAAACAAAAAGAGGGCAAATACAATTCAAACTCAGGCTGCGGAAATGACATGAATGTGGCGCAAGATGAAGTTATGAACTTAGTTGCAGACTCGGTCGCTTTCTGGGCAAAACAAGGTGTAGATGCATTCAGGTTTGACCTTGCAGCAGGACTTATGGATACCGATAAGAGCGAGAAAACTTACTATGACGGCGCAAAAAGTCTTGCCGGCAAATTAAGTCAAATGTTAAAACAACGCGGCATAAAAGTTTTAGAGCCTAACCAAAAGGGCGAGGGCATTTATTTAATAGCCGAGCCTTGGACTTGCGGCGGCGACAATTCGTACCAAATAGGCAGATTTACCCGCGAATGGGCACAGTGGAACGACATTGCAAGAGAAGCAATTAAAAAAGATTCAACTTTCCCCTTCACCCTTACGCCAAGAGCCCTTAGAAACGTGCTTGAAGGCTCTTATGACGTACTTGGCGGCGGAGATAAATCAATAAATTACGCTTACTCTCACGACGGATTTAACCTTGTCGACGGCAATTCCTTTAAGTCTGCGCCTGATTGTTGGCACTATGCAACAGATTACAACGGTGACAAAAATCGTCAGGAAAAAGCGATGAAAAAACAAATTGCACTCACGCTTTTATCAAAAGGCACACCAATGTTACAAGTAGGCGATGTTATAGGACATTCAAAAAACGGTGAAGACAACAGCTACAACAGAGATGACAAAACAAATTATCTTGATTTTTCAAAAGCGCAAGACCCGAATTCACGAGAGTACAGAATTCGCGAATTTACAAAAAGAATGATTGACTTTAGAAAAGAACACAAAGAACTAAGGCAAGGAATTTACAACAAAAACATCCAGTATTTTAAACCCGACGGCTCATATGCCCAAGCTTGGGACAAATGGTATTGGGACAATGTAAACTCAAACATTATCTGCTACAAAATAACAGATGGCAGCGACCTGTTTTTCTCAAGCTCATCAGACGAACATCAAATTGACGTAAAACTGCCGCAAGCCCAAGAAGGCAAAAGCTGGTATCTTGTCTGCGATACTTCAAGAGAACAGTCTTTTATAGACCATGATGAAAAAATCGACTATAACTATGTTCAAGCACCGCACTCACTTTTGATTTTCCAACAAAGGTAAACTAAAGGGCATCCTTTAGCGTTTTTACATACTCATATATTTTCTCGGAGGCGTTTTTCCCGTACTGCGCAATAATCCTTACTATCTTAGAACCAACGACAAGCCCTTGGGATAACTCTTTTGCAATTTTTATATCATTTGACGACGGCGTTCCAAAGCCAAGCACCAAGGGAGTATTTGTAACTTTTTTGATTTCTTTTATTGTTTCTTTTAAATTTTGCAAATCTTCTTGTTTAGATGTCGGGGAATTAAAAGGAGAGATTAAATATATAAAACCGCCTGCGCAACAGGCAATTTTGCGCACTCTCTCTTTTGGCTCCACAGTCAAAATGCAAATTACATCCACACCGTACTTTTGTGCAAATGTTTGAACTTCCTCTTTTTCTTCATAGGGCAAATCAGGTATAATAACCCCCTCTACCCCCAATTTATTGCATTTTTGAAAGAAAAGCTCATACCCATAGTTAAAAATCGGATTTAAATAAGTTAAAAACACAATCGCTACATCTGTTTTTTTTCTTAGTGACTCAACAAGCTCAAAAACGTTATCTATTGTTATACCGACCTTTAGAGCTCTTAGTGTAGATGCCTGCACCACTTCATTTTCCGCTATGGGATCGGAAAAGGGTATACTTATTTCAACTATATCAACTCCCGCGCGCACCATTTGCATAACAAAATCTTCAGTTGAATTAATATCAGGATCACCCGCGGTTAAAAAAGCTGTTAAAGTTTTATTTCTAAATGCTTCACTTAACTTACTCATATAACTTTTCCCCTTTATATCTTGCTATAGCTGCAACATCCTTGTCCCCTCTGCCTGAGAGGCAAATTATTACAACATCGTCTTTTCTCATTTTAGGAACAATTTTTAGCGCATAAGCAAGCGCATGAGAACTTTCTATAGCAGGAATTATCCCCTCAACGCGAGATAAATATTCAAAAGCCTCAACAGCTTGCTCATCTGTTGCACTAACGTATTGCGCCCTGCCTATTGAATTTAGCCAAGCATGCTCAGGGCCAACGCCGGGGTAGTCAAGACCGGCTGAAATTGAGTAAACGGGAGAAATTTGCCCGTTTTCATCCTGACAAAAAATTGATTTCATCCCATGGAATACCCCAAGTCTGCCGCAAGTCATAGTCGCCGCATGTTTTCCCGTTTCAACACCCAAACCTGCAGCCTCAACCCCGATTAAATTTACATCAGGGTCATTTATAAAATTATAAAACATACCGATAGCGTTACTGCCACCGCCAATGCAAGCCATAACAACATTTGGCAGCTTGCCTTCAATATCAAGTATTTGTTTCCTTGCTTCTTTGGATATTACGCTTTGAAAATCCCTGACCATTGTAGGATAAGGATGAGGACCCATAACGGAACCCAAAAGATAAAAAGTGTCTTTTGAGCTTCTTGCCCACTCGCGCATTGCCTCGTTTACCGCGTCTTTTAGAGTCATTGTTCCCGATACCACAGGATGAACTTTTGCGCCTAAAAGCTCCATTCTGTAGACATTCAGCGCTTGACGCTCTGTGTCCTCCTTTCCCATAAAAATCTCACATTCAAGCCCCAAAAGTGCTGCAGCGGTAGCTGTTGCAACACCATGCTGACCGGCTCCCGTTTCGGCTATCAACCTTTTTTTGCCCATATACTTTGCCAAAAGCGCCTGACCCAAAACGTTATTTATTTTGTGAGAACCTGTGTGATTTAAGTCCTCGCGTTTTAAATAAACCTTTGCTCCGCCTAAGTTTTCAGTCATTTTTTTTGCAAAATACAACATTGAAGGACGACCTGCATAGCTGTTCAGTAAAAATTCAAGTTCTGATGTAAATTTTGGGTCATCTTTGTATTTGTTATAAGATTTTTCAAGATTAATAATCTCGCTCATTAAAATTTCAGGTACGTATTGCCCGCCATAAATACCAAATTTCGTATTACTCATTTTATGCCTCAATATTTATCTGACTATACTTGGTGCCAAATGCGCAAAAATGCGCATAAAACTATAAAACAGGAAAAAGACCTGTGCTGCGCCAACGTTTTTGTGTATTTTCAAAACTGAATTTGAACATAAAAAATATTATACACGATTGTTGTAAATATGCAAGAATTATGCAAAAATAAATTTCTAAAGGGAGAATTTTGTGGATAAAGAATTTTCAAATAAAGTTAACGTATTAAAAGCACTGGCTATTTTGCTTGTTGTATCGGGGCATTTAGAGTTTTCACTCTTTGGAATGTTTACCCCTTATTCTTTTCAATTGGCACTGTTTTTCTTTATTTCGGGGTATTTGTTTAAAGATAAATACCTTGATGATGTTGTAACATTTATAAAAAGACGCATAAAAAGTTTGCTTGTCCCTTATTTTTTATACAACACGTTTTATTTGGGTGTAACAGTCCTTGTAGCACACCTTACGGGCAAATTTTGGGGGCAACCTGTCAGTTTAAAAAACTTTTTTATAACTCCATTTTTAAACGGACACCAATTTGACCTGTCATGCCCGCTGTGGTTTGTAACACAGTTATTTATAACAATGATTGTATTTTTATTTTTATTCAGAGTACTTAAAAAATCTTCTGACAACAAGTTTTTCCACCTTGCAGTTTTTGCAATCTTGGGCTTTTTTGCAATTCCCTTATCAAAATTAATAACTCTTGACCCTGTTACTCTTGTTGTTGTAAGAACTATGTTTTCACTGTTTTTTGTATATCTTGGCTATTATTACAGAAACTATATTGAAAATAAAATTGATATTTTTACCCTTAAATGGGCAGGGGCAATAATTACCTTGCAGTCAATTTTGTGGCTTTTTAACCGCGATTATGACCCTGAGCATGGCATTGGTTTAAGTTATGTACTTGTTTGGGCAAGGTTTGACCAACAGCTTATTGTACCCATTATAACGGCACTTACGGGCATTTGGGCATCTTTACTTGTTCTAAAGCTCATCTACCCTTATGTTAAAGATTCAAAATTTTTCTTTTATATGGGGGATACTACCTATCACATTATGGCAAATCACCTGCTTGTAATGTACATTATTACGGCAATATTCCTTCATATTAACGGTATTCCAATCCAAGAGAGGGCAAATCATGACATTTATTGGATTTATAATCCTATTCAAACGACATATTTGTATTTTGTCCTCACAATGGTAATTTCAACCTATAGTGGAGTTGCACTAAAGCAAATTAAAAAGAAATTTTTTCCTAATTTATAATTTTAGCCAAAGTGCATCGTAGGGTTTTAGGCGCAAAGTAATTTGTTTATTTTGCGCCTTTGCACGAACCATTTTGCCGCTTAGAAGGTCTTTAAAATAAACATCTTTGTCTTTTTTGCCGAAATTATCGTCTATAAAGTTAACAACCGCACGTTCTCTGCTGTTTGACAGGTTATTTATAACAACAATTCTCTCACCCTTGTACTCGCGAACATAGGCAAAAACCTCGGGGGTTTCGGTTTTTAACTCTACAAATGTACCATGAGAGAGTACAGGAGTTTGTTTTCTTACTTTTATAAGCTGCTTTACTCTTGAGTAAACTCTGTGGTTAAAGCTTACAGAATCCTTTGTAGCATTATAAAAAACACTCTTTTTAATAGGACCGCGGTTAATATCGCGAGAATCAAAGTAGCTGAGCATTTTTACTTTATCCTTTTGTGATTTTTGCTTTGCCTCTCTGTCTTTTGCGCTTTTTTTGGCGTTGGCAAAATTGTTTTGCACACCAATTTCATCGCCATAATAAATTATAGGAACCCCGGGGAGTGAAAGCATTATGGAAAATGCCATTGCAATCCTATCCGGATTATTATCCAAGAAATTAGCCAATCTGCCCGCTATTCCCCAACCTTTGCGAAAAGCTGCACCCTTTGGAGTTAGACTTTCATATAAAAGTTCACGAATTTGCGGATCAACCATCTCAAGGGTCAGTTCATCATGCACTCTTAAAAACATTGCCCACGCCGCGCTATCAGGGATTTTAGGAGTTTGTTTGTATGCATCCCAAAAATATTTATTATCAGCCGTTACAAGAGATGCCCAAATGGCAGGCATATAGGGAAAATGATAGCAGATTTGAACCTCTGATGTTCTTTGTATTTCTTTTGTTTCACCCAAAATCTTATGTTCGACTTTTCTTTCCGTACCAAAATAGGGAAGAATTTTTTTAGGCTGTTGACAAGCCTCTGCTTGAATAATAGACCTTGGAGCAATTGTTTGCAAAAATGCACTCAAGAGTTGAATTATTTCGTGAGTTTTTGGCAAATTCTCTGCCGTTGTGCCTTCTTCCTTTGTATAGTATGGAATAGCATCAAGTCTAAAGATATCTACACCTAAATTTGCCCAAAAAGCAACCGTTTCAAGAACATAATATAAAACCTTCGGGTTTTCCCAATTTATGTCAAGCTGGAAAGGATAGAAAGTATGATATAAATAGTAATCTTTACCTTGAATTGTCACTTTGCGCCAATGATTGTCCGATACTTCAGGGAAAATCAAGCGCCTTTTTGTAATTGTGCCGTCTTTTTCCTTGTACTCGGCCACATAGCCGATTTTCTCGTCTTTGTACACTTTATACTCGGGCATATCTTCTCTTACGATAAAATAATGCAGTTTATCCAAATCCCCCGCTTGAGCCTGTTTAAACCATTCATGCTGATCCGAGAAATGATTTAAAATCAAATCTGCTTTAATTTTAAACCCTTTTGCGCGTGCAGCCTGTGCAAACTCTTTAAATTCAGGCATTCCGCCCAAATCCTTCCTTACGTTTTTAGGATTTTTAACATCAAAGCCCGAGTCATTCATGGGAGAATCCGCAAAAGGCATTATATAAATTGTCGTAACACCCAAATCTTTTAAATAGTCTAACATTCCGATTAAATCTTTAAAAGTATTCGGCTTGTTATCCTCGCCCACCCCAAACTGATCAGGGTAGAACATGTAAATTACTTCATCCTTATACCAATCCGCAGCTCTTGAAAGATCTTCTCTCATCAAGTCTATGCTTCTTTTATCTTTTGATTTTTTAATAATTTCATATACATTTGCATAGACCATATCTACACTATCGCGCCCGTAAATATGAGCGATTGAGTTTTTCATCGCTGTTTCAAGCTTTTTTGGAACAATAGCGTCATCAACCGTTCTTTTTAAAATTTTATCGCTGAATTTTACCGATTTTTCGCTTGTGGTAATTTCTTTTGTAATAGGCGTATTTGCAGGTTTTATACCATCTTTTAAAATAGCAGCCTGAGAACTTAAACTAAAAAACGAAATATTGACAAAAGACGCCAACAACATTGAAGCAAATATTTTTTTAAACATAAACACAACTTTCTGATTGTAATTATAGTTTTATTATCAAATCTACATATTTTTAAGTCAATAAGTGAAAAAATAATTGTTACACAAGCCCTAATGCCCCATTTTACCAGAGTCTTTATGAAACTTTCTCCAGTCAAAATTCGGGTAAGTACGCCTGATTTTGGACCAATCGATTTTAGTTTTTAAATCGGACTTTTGTCTTTTTTTCTCCCAAGAATTTATAAAATCTATCCCCGCATGATCCATAAAATAAAGCCTTTGGGCACAAATTGTTACATTTTTTACACCCTCGATTTTTTCAAATGCCGCAATTAATGAAGGCAACTGCAAAAATGTTACATTGCCGCATAACATAACAAGTACGCTGTCATCTTCCTTATTCTCTATTATTTTAAGGTTAACTCTCATTATTTTATAAGCATTTTTGACAAGCGCCGCCAAAAAGCCTAAAACTATCCCCTCAAAAAGATTTGTAAAAAGTATTGCAAAAAGAGTTATCAAATAAATTGTAAACTCGCCTCTGCTCACTTTAAAAAGGTATTTTGCGGCATTGACATCCACAAGTTTATACCCCGTATAAACAAGAATTGCCGCAAGAGCGGATATTGGTATGTAATTTAAGATTTTTGGAAATAAACTTACAAAAATTAATACCCAAACACCATGCAAAATGGCAGAGAGTCTTGTTTTTGCGCCTGCATCAATATTTGCTGCAGATCTTACTATTACCCCTGTTACAGGTAGTGCTCCAAACAGCCCTGAGAGTGAGTTTCCAACGCCTTGCGCAATAATTTCTTTGTTATAGTTTGTTTTTGAATGCTCACACATTTTATCAATCGCATTTGAGGTTAAAAGCGTTTCAGCACTTGCAATAAATGTAACAACAAGCACTGCAACCCCCACATTTGCCCATCTTGCACCCTCAAGCGCCAAAGGAAAATCAAGAAAATAAAACTCTGACCAAAAATTTTGACCGACATTTATGTAATTAATATCAAGATTCAATAAATTTGCAACACAAGAGGAAACAATAACCGCAATAAGCGCCGAGGGTATGGCCTTTAACTTTTTATGCGCATACATATCCCACAAAATAATTAACAATATAGTTAAAAAGCCTATAAAACAAGCCATATGGTGCCTTGAAAAATCAAAAGGCAAAACGGAATTATAAATTATACTCCACAAATCCGAAATATTTGCCAAAAACGTGCCAGAGGCTTTTGAATCAAGCATAATGTGAAACTGTGACAAAAATATTGAAATACCTATGCCCGCAAGCATTCCCTGAATTATAGCCGGAGTTATCGCACGAAACCAATTCCCAAGGGACAAAAGACCGAAAACAATTTGCACAAGCCCTGCCAAAAATATTATTAAAAAGAGCTTTTCAACTCCTTGAGTTTGAATAATATCAACAACAACAAGGATTAACCCCGCTGCAGGGCCTGAAACCTGCAAAGAATTGCCCGATAGCGCCCCTACAACAATCCCGCCTATTATAGCTGAAACTATCCCGCTGTAAATATTTAAACCGCAAGCAATAGAGATACCTATGGCAAGCGGGAGAGCTATTAAAAATATAATGACCGAGGCACCGAAATCTTTTTTAAAGGGGGCAAAGTTAATCATTTTTGTCTCCTTGTTGTTAATGTCAAAAAAATCATAACTTAAATCACCGTATTTGTAAAACTATTTACTGACCGCCCTGCCAAAAAGCAGTCTAAAAACGCCGAAATTCTTGCTTAGTGTGTTATTTAACCCTTTTGTTATAGTGCTTGTGCTGCTTAGAACAGAATTTGTATTTTTAATTATAGAATCAATTTCACTGCTTTGTTGCGCAAGGTTACATGTCAATACGCTTAAATTTTTTGTAATTTCTTCTATGTTTTTTGCGCTTTCTTTTACATAATCTGTCGTAATATCAATGTTGCCCGCGCTGTTGTCCATTCTTTTAAGCGTTGTAACCTGATTTAGTCTGTCACTCATTTGTGCTAGATTTTTTGAAATTATTTCAATATTTTCCGTAGTATTTTGGATATTTTTTTGCGAATTTTTCACCGTATTATCAAGAGATTCAAATAAATCCGATAACGACAAAAGAGCCTTATCAAGACTTTTTGTTGCACTTTGTAAATTGTCCTTTATTTCATCAAGCGAGTCAGAATCTTGCGAAGCTAAATAGTCCTTTACATCAATGGTATTTAGCCCCTCAACAAAATCTCCGCTGCTTAAAAGCTCTTTTTGGGGCACTTTTGGATAAATTATTTCAAAATAATCATGTTGAAATTTAAAAAATACAGTTTTTTTCCTCAACTGAACCTGTATATTTTTTGGCAAAATTAAATCTTTCGGATAAAGCGCAATGTCAACGACGCTTTTTGAATAATCATCGGCAGGTCTTATTTTTAAAGTTCTTCCCACTTTGTAACCTCTGAAATAAACATCTGCCTGCCCGCCAAAAGGACGCAATGCCCCAAAGTGCGCCTCTATTTTTGTGGCACTTAAATTTTTAAATATAAAATATATTTGATTAAAGGCAAAAAATAAAAGTATAATTGTAAAAACAACGGTAAAAAATCTTATTTTCATAAGAAAATATTATTTTTTAAATAAAAATAATAAATTACCCAAGGCGGCAATATAAAAGCCTAAGAAATAAGTTTTCTGTATACCGGATGCAAATATAATTTTTCTATTAACTTTAAAATATCCCCGTCTTTTGCTCTTAAAAAAGCCTTGCCCGATTTTAATTTGCACGACAAAAACACTCTTATTACAGGTATTGTAACACCCAATTTTATAAGTTCTCGAATTATTTCAAGCCACTCGATTTCTTCTTGTGAAAATAGCCTTTTACCGTCCTTAGAGTGTCTTGCCCTATATGGTTTTATAAGCCCTTCTTCCTCATAAGTCCTTAATCTGTCACTTGTTATGCCTAAAAGCTTAGACACTTGCGAGATTTGATAAAAAGGCTCATCTTTTGCCGGCATTGTCATAATTTACCCCTTTTGGTAATGATAAAACAAGATTTTTCAAAATAATATTTAGGTGTCTTAATATTAGTTTTTTTACTGTATGGACATGTTAAAAGTTAGGTGTTAGAATACATAAGTAAGTTACGAAATTACCTGCCTGGAGTTAAAAGTTATGATTTATCTTAAGAAACGTATTCTTGGTCTGTAATCAGGACTAACAAAACTATATAACAAGTCAAAAGACGTGTAACTACCCTCTTGGGTATATCACGCCTAAATTTTTACGCCTTTACACACATTAAAAAACAAGGAATAAATATGAAAAAACAAAACGCTTTTACATTAGCAGAACTGCTTGTATCAATTTTAATTATCTCTGTGATACTTACACTCTTAGCCCCTGTTATTACAAAAAAAGTAAAAAGCAGCATAAGTGTAAATAACGGCTCGTCAAACAGCAGCGGATATAATTCAAAACTATATATCTACAATAAATCAAATCCCGAGTGTTCTGAAATATCAGGGGTTAATAATTCTATAAGTTGTAATTTTACAATACCCTCAGGTGTCAACAGAATAAATGCAATAGCAGTATCAGGAGGCGGCGGAGGTGCAGGAGCAACTCAGCCAAGTATTGAATACTCAAAAACCCTAAATGCTTCAACATCAGAACAAAAAAAATCGACAACAAAAGAAATTGTTATTGATAAGAATATGAAAAATTTTGTAATAAGTGAGCTAATCGGCTCAGGCGCAGGCGGGGGAGGAGCAAGCTGGGGAAGCTCCGGTGGTTCTGGCGGCGCGCCACAATCCCAAGCTGATTGTGACCCGTTTAATGCGCTTTTTATTCCTGCAAAATACAACGGCACAGGAGGTAAAAACCTTTGTGTTACAAAGTATAATGTAGGGGATACTAATGGACCGACTATTGCAAGCAGCGTAACAGCAGTAACTGCAGACCAACAAAGCTGTACAAAAAATCAATGTTGTTGGAGAGGAAGAACAGCTGATTTTTACTGTCAAGCTAGTGGAAATTGGGATGGTCACAGTACAACATATAGCGGGTGCACAAGAACTGTGTGTACTTGGTATGCCGCAGATACATCCTGTCAAGCCTGGGCGCCCAGTGGAACTAAAGCAGGAGATTGGAGGCTGCCTAAACCATCAGAAGTAGAAGGTTGGGCGGATAATTTAAATTTGATTTCAACATATTTAGGCAACGATGGTCTTCAATTGTGCGGATCCAGTTATGGCGCGCTTAGATGTGGTAGTAACAAGAATTGTATTGGTGCACAAGATGATTACTGTAGCCCCGGCTTTATCTGGTCGAGTGGAAGAGGCTATGCACAATATGGTGAATCGCTCAGTCAAGACGTTGACGGTTGGAAGAACGTAGGTTACTCAGGCCGTTGTGTTCTTGAATCAGGGCTAAGCTCTAACACTGTATCATCTGGCGGAGGAGGTGGTGCAGGGGCATATATTAAGAACTATCAGATACCAAATGATGTAATATCATCTAATATTGGAGGAAAGATTAAGTTATTCTCAGCTGCAGGAGGAAGTGGGGGAAACTCTGCAAGCTCACAAGGCTCAAGCGCATCTAACGGATCAAACGGTAATACATCATACATTGAAATATATGACAAAGATAACGTATTAAAATGGGGTATAAGAGC
>DVJQ01000051.1 GCA_018716625.1 Candidatus Galligastranaerophilus intestinavium
TCAAAATGATAATAAATGTATAAAATTGCTTTATTATAAGGAGGATATTTAAATGAAAATTACACAGGTAAGAAGTGCAACAATTATAGTGGAATATAATAATACAAAGTTTTTAATTGATCCTTGGCTTATGCCTAAAGATTATATGCCGGGCTTTGATACCGCAATAAATTCCGAGATTCGCCAGCCAAGAGTGGAGCTGCCATTTGAAATTGAAAGAATTGTCGATGTTGATGCAGTTATTATTACCCATATTCATCCTGACCACTGGGATGAATTCGCTGAAAAAGCACTGGATAAAAATATAAAAGTTTTTGTGCAGTCAATTATTGATAGAGATTACGTTATCTCAAAGGGTTTTACAAATGTTGAGATTATACAAGAATCCGGAACAGAATATAATGCCATAACCCTATACAAAACAGGAACTCAACATGGCAAAAGAGAGATAATAAAACCGTTATGTGATTCTGTCGGTATGCCTTATGATGCAATGGGTGTTGTTTTTAAATCAAATGATGAAAAGACCTTGTATATAGCAGGCGATACTATCTGGTGTGAAGAAGTTAAGGCTGCATTAGAAAAGTATTCCCCCGATGTTATTGTTGTAAATGCCTGCGCTGCAACGGTTTTAAACGGTGAAAGGCTAATTATGAATATTGATGATGTAAAAGAAGTTTTGCAAAATGCTCCTAATGCAAAAGTAATTGCAAGCCACATGGATACAGTCAGCCATCTTTCACTTACAAGAAATGATTTAAAAGAATTTAAAAATAAAAATAATATTGATAATTTGTTAATTCCTGAGGATGGGGAAACAATTGATTTTACTTGAAATTATTAAACTTTTATATCAATAAAGCTGCTTAAACTTAGGGTTGGAAAAATTTTCAACCCTATTCTGAAAATTTGCAAAACCGGACTTTTTCAAAATAATATATCTATCTATACAAATCAATCCGGATAAAAGACTGCAATAATAAAAAGAGGGTCAAAAACCCTCTTTTTTATGGTGGGCGAGAAGGGAATCGAACCCCCACGCATTGCTGCACAAGATCCTAAATCTAGCGCGTCTACCAATTTCGCCACTCGCCCATAAAAATAACTATTCAATTTTCAATCTGTTTCAGGCGAAATTGGCTTATTGAGAAACCTCATATCCTCGTTTCACTCGGATAGTCGCCACTCGCCCACAATCATGTGTCTTGGATTATTGTGAGCTCACAACCCTCATCAGGCTTGTTCGCAATGGACTCTCGCTTCGCTCCACGTCCCACAAAATCCGCTATTCAATTTTCAATAAGAATAATTTACCCCGAACACAACCAAAGGTCAAGCCCCAAAGACATAAAAAAAACTCCCTCAACGGGAGTAATACTTTTTATAGGAAGGGAAGGTTAGGAAGTTTTAGTTTATAAAATTGGAGTTGCTTATTTGCTTTTTTAATTATTCATCGCTTACATATATATAAAGTATATAATGATTATATAATTGCAAAATTATTTTATTTTGTTACATTTCTTTACAATTACTTTCATACCGGTCTTTTATAAACTGCAAAGCCTCCTCTTTAGTTTTTACAATCCCCTCTATTTGCGCCTCTCTAAGGGCTTCAATAACTTTTCCCAAAATTGGCGAAGGTTTTATATTTAAAATCTGCATTATTTCTTTACCGTCAAGCAATTTAGGTAAATTTTCAAGCCTTGGCTTAATCTCATTATAAAAATCTAAGAGCTTCTCAAGATTTTTTAAATTATCCTCAACCATTTGTTCGCTTACCATTGGTCCTCTGGCGCAAAGTCTGTCGGCTCGGGCAAGTTCTATAATATCTTTAACATAAGGGTCAAGTTTTTTTATAAATCTTATTTTCGCCTTATCCTGCACCTCATCCGCGCTCATTAGAGCTGAAGGATATATGTGATTTTCAACCATTTTGCTTACATAGTCAATTTGTTTTTTTGAAAATTTTAAATTTGAAAGCACAGGTACAACAAGCCTACCTCCGACTTTGTCATGCCCTATAAATCTATGCCTGCCGCTTGGCTCAACAGTGTGAGTTTTTGGTTTGCCAATATCATGACAAAAAGCCGCAAGTTTCAACAAAGGATTATTTGTCCGCACAGTTTTAACGGTTTCAACGCAATGATGAAATAAATCCAAGTGATGATGAGTATTTGGGGGAATTTTTTTTATTTCATCCACAAAAGGAAAAATTTTGTTTAAAAAATTACACTCATCTGCCAAAAGCAGCGCTTTTGCACAAAAATCACCGCCAAAGAATTTTAATAACTCTTGATTTATCCTCTCAGGGGCACTTTTTTTGATTAAATCCGCATTGTTATTTATAAATTCCAACACATTATCATCAACGCAAAAATCGTAAAGCGAAACAAACCTGAAAACCCTTAACATCCTGAGGGGATCATCGGACAAATTGTTTAAATCCGCACAAATAAGCTTTTTTTGCTCAAGCGCCAAAATACCGTCACATGGGTCAAAAAAATTGTTTTCGCTAATATCAAACATTATGGAATTAATTGTAAAATCACGCCTTTTTACATCTTTTAGTATGTTAGAGTCAAGCGCTAAAGATATATCAAGATAATTTTTTTTATCTTTTAACACTACCCTGTAAATCTCATTTTCGCAATCAAGCTCCACAAGCGTTGCCTCAAGCTCATTTGCAATATTTTTTGCAAGCTTTTGCGCATTTGAGAGAACAACAATATCTCTGTCAAAACTTTTGATATTTAAAAATAAATCCCTTATATAACCGCCTACAAGCCAAGCTTTTTGACCATTTAAAAGTGTTTTAATACTCTTTAAAACTTCATCGTTTTGAATTTCACGTTTTACAAAATCAAAACTTTTCATTTAAGCCTCGTAACTATATTTGAAATGCCTGCCACAACTGCATTTGGAGCTTTGAAAATCAAATTACCCAAACTTATCAATTTAAAATCATTTTGAACAAAATATTTGAATTCTTCTTCGCTAAATCCGCCCTCAGGGCCTATAACAACTGCTATATCGCTGTTTATATCAACATCTTTTAGAGCACACTCAAGCTCAATATTTTCATATTTCTCGGCATAAATTAAAATATTTTCTTTTTTAAAAGCCCCAAGCACGTTTTTTATGTCCGAAACATTTTCTATATTTGCAAAATTTGCCCTTTCGCACTGTTTGACAGCCTCGTTTGATATTTTTTCCCATTTTTGTATTTTATCTTTAAGGTTTTTGCTTGATACCGCACAATTATCACTAATCACAGGATAAATTCGACAAACTCCGCATTGGGTTGCATTTGAAATTAAAAGCCCTTGTGCCTCAGGCTTTAGGACACTTTGCACAAGACATAAATTGTAGCCGAGTTTTCTTTTTGACTTGTAAGAATTTTCTATTTTTGCCTCGACAAGAGTCTTTGAAACACTTTGAACAGTGCACTCATAGCTTATTTCATTCTCATCAATAAACTTTGCTTTTTCTCCGCATCTAAGCCTTAGCGACAGAACAAGGTGTTTTAAAAGCTCCTTGTCATCAATTCTTATAATGTCATTTTCAATATTATTTGATTTTACAAAAAAATGAGGCATAACAAGGAAATTTTATCATAAAAATACTTTTTTCTACATTAAATAGAGGATATTTTAATATTTGCGATAAAGGGCTAAAAGGCAATGATATCAAGCATTTTAACAAAATATGCAACTTTAGTATAAGAAATTTAAACTAAAGTATAAAAAAATTTGTTCGTTTACCATCATGTGAAAAAAAACTTAGGAGAGAAAAATGGCAATTTCAGTAAACACAAATGTACCATCACTAATTGCCCAAAACAGCCTTAACAGATCACTTAGTGCAATGGAAAAGGCTATGCAACAACTTACAACCGGCAAAAGAATTAACAACGCCGGTGACGACGCAGCTGGGCTTGTGATTTCAGAGAACATGAGAGTTCAAATCAACGGTTCAAACAAAGCAATGGACAACGTACAAGATGCACAAAACTTTGCAGCCGTTGCAGAAGGAGGGATGATTACAATAGGTGATCACCTTCAAAGAATTAACGAACTCTTGATTCAAGGTGCAAACGACACAAACAGTGTCGAATCAAGACAAGCAATTTTGGTCGAAGTAAAACAAAGGCTTGAAGACATTAACGTAATCGCTCAGTCCACACAGTTCAACGGCAGAACAATGCTTGATGGGACATTTGGGGACGCAGGCGAGAGCTTTATAGTTCAAATCGGGCCCTACTCTGACACGCAAAATGCAGACAACCCACTAAATACGCTCGATATATCAGGAGCATTCACTGATTGTCACCTGTCAACATTAGGTATCGGCACAACGACAGGGGCAGCATATGACGGTATCATACTGCCTGCAGAGCTTGATCCGGACGATCCTGCTTTTGATCCCACAGGTGATAACTTTAGACTTTATATGGACACTGTTCAGGCTGCAATAACAGAAGTAACTGAAGCAAGAGGTCTTTTGGGCGGCTACTTGAACAGAATGACATCAACTTATGACAATTTAACAATAACGGTTGAAAATATGACAACCGCAAAATCAAGAATCACAGATACAGATGTTGCCGAAGCAAGTTCTGAAATGATTAAGCAACAAATACTTGAACAAGTTTCAGGCTCAATGCTTACTCAGGCAAACCAACTCCCATCCTTGGCTCTTAGCCTAATATAATAAGAAAATTGCAGATTTTCTCTCCATAAAGCACACATTAAAGCGCACTTTGTACCTTTAATCAGGGTTACTTTGTGCGCTTTTTTGTTAATAAAGATTATGTTAAGGAGATTTTATTTTGTGATAAGATTATATTAAGTTAGTATCGGGGAGAAAAAATATGATACCTATTATCGATTCAAAAAGACAATATGCTACAGTTGGCGCTGAGGTTGAAAAAGAAGTCCTTGAAGTTCTAAGGAGCGGTTCATATATCTTGGGTAAAAACTGTAAGGCTTTTGAAGAAGAAATTGCAAAA
>DVJQ01000003.1 GCA_018716625.1 Candidatus Galligastranaerophilus intestinavium
TGAATTGTCACTCATTACACCTTTTAGGGCTTCTTGCATATAGGTATTATAATCACCGTCTTCTTCTTCATTATAATTTGCCATAGCTTCAAATATAGCCGTTTGTTGCTTTTGCGCTGCCTCAGCCTCAGCTTCATTTGTTGCCTGCTCAATTGCAGCATTTATCTGGGCATATTCTGCTTCTTTTGCGCTGTATTGAGCTTGAAGTTCTTCAAGTTCAGCTTGAGAAGTTGTTAAATTTTGGTTAATCGCTTCAAGATTTGCTTTCTCAGCTTCAAGTTGAGTATTTAAGTTTTCTATTTGTGTTTCATATTCTTTTATTTCTTGTTCTAACTTTGCAATTTGAGTTTCGTATTCTTCAATTGCGGCCTCTACTTGCTCGGGAGTCATATTTGAATTTTGAGTAACTGTTGATGTTGTTGAAGTATCAGAAGTTGAAGATGTAGAACTTACACCCTGCGTTGTGCTTACAAAACTATCACCACCCGATGTTATTGAACTTAAATCAAACAAACCGTCTTTTGCGCTTTCTAAGGTTTTTTGCGCGTTTGACAAATCAAGACTGCTTGAGCTAATCTTATTTGTCAAAAAATTGCTATCAATAGATGACATCTTATACTCCTTTATTTTTCCTTGTTAACAATGAGTAAATCGGCAAGAATTAATGAAACTTAAACAAAATATAAGGAATATTGACAATAAAAACTCGAAATTCAGATATAACAAGGAAAATACAAGTTTACAAAATTTTACAATTAAAAATTAAAAATTAAAAAACTCAATCGAAACTTGCCCAAATACATCTTGCATGCCTTTTTTGATGTGCGATAATTATGGCTGAGGATACTCAAAAAGAAAGGTATTACAATATGTCAACATTTATCGAAGATGTAAAAGCAAGACAAATTCTTGATTCAAGAGGCAACCCGACTGTTGAGGTTGATGTTACTTTATCATGTGGCGTTACAGGTCGTGCTGCAGTTCCTTCAGGTGCTTCAACAGGTATCAATGAAGCTCTTGAGTTAAGAGATGGCGACAAATCCATGTATTTAGGCAAAGGCGTTATGCAAGCTGTTGACAACGTTAACTCTAAAATTGCTCCCGAATTAATCGGTGAAGACGCTGCAAATCAACAAGAAATTGATGCCTTGATGCTTGAATTAGACGGAACGGAAAATAAATCAAACTTAGGTGCAAACGCAATTCTTGGCGTTTCTTTGGCTGTTGCAAAAGCTGCTTCCATGGCTTTTGATATGCCTTTGTACAGATACTTAGGCGGTATCAACGCAACTGTACTTCCTACACCTATGATGAACATTATCAACGGCGGTGCACACGCTGACAATAACATTGACTTCCAAGAGTTCATGATTGCTCCTGTTGGTGCAGTTAACTTCCAAGAAGCTATCAGAATGGGCGCTGAAGTATTCCATAACTTGAAAAAAGTTCTTCACGACAAAGGGCTTGCAACTTCTGTTGGTGATGAAGGTGGTTTTGCTCCCAATCTTGGTTCAAACGAAGAAGGTATCGAAGTTATCCTTGAAGCTATTAAAAAAGCAGGTTATACAACTGATCAAGTTAAAATCTGCTTGGACGTTGCTTCATCTGAATTCTACGAAAACGGCAAATATGTTCTGGCAGGCGAAGGTAAAACTCTAAGCCGCGAAGAAATGGTTGACTTCTTAGAAGGTTGGGTAAATAAATATCCTATCATTTCAATTGAAGACGGTATGGCTGAAGAAGATTGGGAAGGCTGGAAAATGCTTACCGACAGAATCGGCAACAGATGCCAATTAGTAGGTGATGACTTATTTGTAACTAACGTAAAATTACTTGAAAAAGGTATCAAACGCGAAGTTGCAAACTCAATCCTTATTAAAGTTAACCAAATCGGTACATTAACAGAAACACTTAACGCAATTAACATGGCTCATGAAGCAGGCTACAGCGCAATTGCTTCTCACAGATCAGGCGAAACAGAAGACACTTTCATTGCCGATCTTGCAGTTGCTCTAAATTGCGGACAAATCAAAACAGGTTCTGCAAGCCGTTCTGACCGTATTGCAAAATACAACCAATTAATCAGAATCGAACAAGAACTTGGCTCAAGTGCAAGATATATGGGCTTAAAAGCATTCAAAGGACAATCTAAAACTCAATGCTGCTGCTCTTGCGGATGCAACTAATTAAGCTTAAAATATTAGTTTAGTGCGCTTTTTTAAAAAGCGCACTATTTTTTTGAACTTTTTTATTTTTAAATCGTTATATTCATGTAGGAGTTAAGGGATTTAAAATATGAAAAAAATGGCTGTTTTATTTATTATTTTCGGATTTCTTTTTGTTTGCTCTACACCAACCTATGCAAGGTGTTCAAATGTCGGCTCCGTAATAGGCGGAGTTGTTGCAGGCGTTGCAATAGGGGCGATTGCCACAAATGCTATCTCAAGACCTTGTCCTCCTCCGCCTCCACCAAAAATGCATAAACCACCACATAAAAAACACTGTCATTGTAAGGGACCTAAACATATGACAACTTGCTGTAATTATGCATATCCGGCTTATGTAAATTACAGTTGGCGAATCAGATAATTATTGCGCTACCTTTATTATTTAAGTGATATAATATTGCTTGTAAGAGAGGTAGTAATATGTATAATCCAAAATCACACAAAGCTGAAGAATTTATTTCTCATCAGGAAATTTTAGACACGCTTGAATACGCGCAAAAAAATAAAAACAACATTGAAGTTGTAGATAAAATACTTGAAAAAGCCCGTCTTAAAAAGGGTTTAACGCACAGGGAAGCGTCTGTTTTGCTTGATTGTGATATCCCTGAGAAAGTAGAGGAAATTTATGCACTTGCTCGCGAAATTAAACAGGATTATTATGGCAACAGAATTGTACTTTTTGCGCCCTTGTACTTGTCTAATTACTGTGTAAACGGCTGTGTTTACTGCCCTTATCACTTAAAAAACAAACATATCCCAAGGAAAAAATTAACTCAAGAAGAAATAAGACAAGAAGTTGAAGCGCTGCAAGATATGGGGCATAAGCGTCTTGCTATTGAATCAGGTGAGGACCCAGTTAACAATCCGATTGAATATATTTTGGATTCTATTAAAACAATTTATGACGTTAAGCACAAAAACGGTTCAATTCGTCGCGTAAATGTTAACATAGCAGCAACAACGGTTGAAAATTACAAAAAATTGCACGAAGCGGGAATTGGCACCTATATTTTATTCCAAGAAACTTATCACAAAGAAAGCTATGAAAAGCTTCACCCTACAGGCCCCAAACACAACTATGCATATCATACCGAAGCTATGGACAGGGCAATGGAGGCAGGTATTGATGATGTAAGTTTGGGCGTTTTATTTGGCCTTGAACTTTATCGCTACGAATTTGCAGGCTTGTTAATGCATGCCGAACACTTAGAGGCTGCTTTTGGCGTAGGGCCTCATGCTATAAGCGTGCCGAGGATTAAACATGCCGACGACATTGACCCCGATGCTTTTGATAACGGCATAGACGATGAAACTTTTGCCAAAATTGTTGCCTGCATTAGAATTGCAGCCCCATACGTCGGTATGATTATCTCGACAAGAGAATCAAAAGAGTGCAGAGAAAAGCTTTTAAATTTAGGCGTTTCTCAAATCTCAGGCGGCTCAAAAACAAGCGTTGGCGGATATTATAAACCAATGCCCGACAGCGAGGACTCTTCGCAGTTTGATGTTTCAGACAGGCGCCCTTTGGATGAAGTTATTAAGTGGCTTATGGAATTGGGCTATCTGCCGAGTTTCTGCACGTCCTGCTACAGGGAAGGAAGAACGGGCGAAAGGTTTATGGAAATCTGCAAAAGTCAACAGATACATAATTTCTGCCAGCCAAATGCTATTATGACACTAAAAGAATATCTTCAAGACTACGCGTCCAATGAAACAAAAGCAATTGGCGAAAAACTTATTGCAAAGGAAGTTGAACTTATTAAAAATGAAAAAATAAAACAAACCGTAAAGGAAAATCTCAAAAAAATCGAACAAGGGGAAAGAGATTTTAAGTTTTAGTAAACATATGCTATAATTGCTTTTATTTTTGAAGGAGACAAAGATGAAAAAGGCAATTGCAGCACTGATGTTATGTTCGGCGATATTTTTGTGCGGCTGTACTGGCGCACAGGTCCAAAAGAGTGTGGAATTTAAGGGCGAAACTTATCTGCGCAATTTGCCCGACGGCAAGCCCCAAAATTTTTACACCGCGCAAAATGTGTATTGGGCAAAAACACCGAGACCCGGCGGCAAAAAGAGCAATATGATTATTTTGTACTATTCGCCAAACGCTGTATTACTGTCTAAATTTGCGGATGATTTGGATAAGGGGCTGAGAAGTACCTACAAAACATTCGGGCGGACAATTAAAAAAGAGGACTTTTATGCCCTGAGTTTCCTTGGCAAAAGAGAAGATGTGATAGCTTACAGTATATTAAAAATCCGCTATAACGATGTATACGGGCTTAACTCATCCCAAATTTTTATAGACATCCCCGGCTACAGCGAAAGCGAGGCGCAAAAGGTAATTGAGGAGCTTGATAAAAAATATTTTGATGATTTTATAAAGTTTAAAAATACGGATGTCTATGACAAAAATAATAAAAAACTGCCCGCAAAAACTACATATAACTTTCTTACGGATGAATATGTTTTAAAGCTCTCAAGATCTCAGGGCGAAACGTCGGCGTTGAATATCTATTTATTGGAAAATGAGAATTTCTTTAAGTACAACAGCAGTCTTATTGTTGTAAAAGAAAAATTGCCGCATGCCAAAACCGTAAACGATGTCGTAAGCTTGATAGAAAATCAGTACAAAATTTACACGGGCTACAAGGAATTAACAAAAGAAATCAAAAACAACGGCGCCATATTCAGCTTTATGTCTTTCGTCCTTGACAAAGGCAAGGAATATGTAAGGTATGAGATTTATAAAATAAGCTGCATTAACGGGATACTTAAAGCACTGCACTACAATTACGATTTTCCAAAAACACCCGATTATGAGGAAAAATGCAAAGGGCTTGATTTAAAATATGTGAAATATTTAGAAAAAGAAAAAATTCGAGAAGCGCTAAAAGGCAATTTCGGTATTAAACCCGAACCGCTAATGTATGAAAAAATGTATTATTATAAAGGCATTAAGCGATAATTTTACATAAATTTCAAAACAAAACAGGGAGCTTTAAAAGCCCCCTGTTTTTTATGCCGTTATTGTGCAAGTTACGCACTAACGCCTGATTTAGAGATAATTTCAGCCTCAATGTTAGCGGGAACTTGTTCATATTTGCAAAATTCCATAGAGAATGTACCGCGTCCCTGAGTTTTTGAGCGGATGTCGGTTGCGTAACCAAACATCTCAGCCAACGGAACAATTGCGCGAACTTTTTGGATACCTGTTCCTTCAATCATTTCCATACCTTCAACGCGGCCTCTGCGAGATGAAATATCACCTATTATATCGCCCGTATTTTCTTCGGGGACTTCTATTTCAACTTTCATCATAGGCTCAAGAATGCAAGGACGAGCTTTTTTAATACCGTCTTTCATTGCCATAGAACCTGCGATTTTAAACGCCATTTCAGATGAGTCGACATCGTGGTATGTACCATCGTAAAGTGTAACTTTAACGTCGATTACAGGGAATCCTGCTATGATACCGCCTTCAAGCGCTTCTTCCATACCTTTTCTTGCAGGTTCAATATATTCTTTAGGAATAGCACCACCGACGATTTTATTTTCAAATACAAATCCTGCATTTTCTTCAGCAGGTTCAATTTTAACTTTGACATGACCGTATTGACCGCGACCACCAGATTGACGAATGAATTTAGAGTCTTGATCAGCAGTACCTCTGATTGTTTCACGGTATGCAACCTGAGGTTTACCAACGTTAGCGTCAACTTTAAATTCTCTCATCAAACGGTCAACAATGATGTCAAGGTGAAGCTCACCCATACCGGAGATGATTGTTTGTCCTGTTTCGTTATCTGTTTTAACTTGGAAAGAAGGATCTTCTTCAGCAAGTTTTTGCAATGCAATACCCATTTTATCTTGGTCAGCTTTTGTTTTAGGTTCGATTGCAACAGAGATAACAGGTGTCGGGAATGTCATTCTTTCTAAGATGATAGGTGCTTTTTCATCACAAAGTGTATCACCGGTTGTAGTATCTTTCAAACCGACTGCAGCACAAATATCGCCTGCGTAAACTTCAGATATTTCGTTTCTTTGATCAGCTTGCATTTGAACAAGTCTTGAAATACGTTCTTTTTTGCCGTTTGTAGCATTAAGAACATAAGAACCTGAAGTTAATTTTCCTGAATAGACCCTCATAAATGTTAAACGACCAACATAAGGATCTGTCATAACTTTAAAAGCAAGAGCTGCAAAAGGTTCGTCATCTGATGAGTGACGTTCAACTTTTGTACCGTCTTCCAACTCACCTTCAATAGCCTTAACGTCAACAGGTGAAGGCATTAGTTCAACTACTGAGTCAAGAAGCAATTGAACACCTTTGTTTTTAAATGCTGTACCGCAAGTAACAGGGACGATTTTATTATCGCAAACACCTTTTCTCAAGCCTTTTTTCAACTCATCAATAGAGAGTTCCTGACCTTCAAGGTATTTTTCCATTAAATCGTCATCAACTTCAGCGATTGCTTCAACTAACGCTTCTCTATATTTTTTAGCATCTTCAAGCATATCAGCCGGAATTTCTTCTTCTTTAATGTCTGTACCTAAGTCATTTGTATAAATATAAGCTTTCATTTCAAGAAGATCAACAAGACCTTTGAACTGGTCTTCAGCACCGATTGGAAGTCTTATAGGGTGAGCGTTTCCGCCTAATCTGTTTTTGATTTGATCAACTACTCTGTAGAAGTTAGCGCCTGTTCTGTCCATTTTGTTAACAAATACCATACGGGGAACTTCGTAACGGTTAGCTTGACGCCAAACTGTTTCAGATTGAGATTGAACACCGCCTACTGCACAAAATACCGCAACAACGCCGTCCAATACCCTTAGTGAACGTTCAACTTCAATTGTAAAGTCAACGTGTCCGGGGGTGTCTATTATGTTGATTTGATGACCTTTCCAATAAGATGTAACTGCAGCCGATTGAATTGTGATACCACGTTCTCTTTCTTGTTCCATAAAGTCGGTAACTGCTGCACCATCGTGTACTTCACCGATTTTGTGAGTTTTACCGGTGTAGAACAAAATACGCTCGGTAGTAGTTGTTTTACCTGCGTCAATGTGCGCTGCGATACCGATGTTTCTGATTTTATCCAAAGGTGTCTTTCTTGGCATATTTTTTTCCTTTTCTAGATTAAATTACTGCTATAACGTTATTTTCGCA
>DVJQ01000052.1 GCA_018716625.1 Candidatus Galligastranaerophilus intestinavium
ATTTTTGAGAACTTTGGAGTCAATTAATGAACAGCGTTTACATTATAGCTGAAATGTCTGCGAATCACTGCGGAGATAAAGAGCTTGCCAAAAAAATAATAAAAGCGGCAAAGGAATCGGGTGCGGACGCAATAAAACTTCAGACATACAGCGCCGATACCTTGACTATTGATTGTAAAAATGATTGTTTTCGCCTAAATAACGGAACATTATGGGATGGAAAATACCTCTATGACCTGTACAAAGAGGCATACACCCCTTGGGAATGGCAAAAGGAGCTTAAGGCTTATGCTGATAGCATAGGTATAGAGCTTTTTTCAACCCCGTTTGATAAAAGCTCTGTCGATTTTTTAGAAAAAATTGGTGTAAAAAAATACAAAATAGCCTCTTTTGAAGCTATAGACTATGAACTTTTAAAATATGCTGCCTCAAAGAATAAACCGATGATAATTTCAACAGGAATATCATCATTTGAGGAAATTCAAGAAGCTATAGATATATGTAAATCATATAATAATAATGATATTACAATTTTAAAGTGCACGTCTGCATATCCCGCAAAAGCAGAAGATATGAATCTAATAACAATAAAAGACATGATGGAAAAATTCTATCGACAAGGAATAAAAATAGGACTCAGTGATCATACAATGACTAATGAAGTTGCAATAGCAGCAGTAGCGTTGGGGGCTTGCGTTATAGAGAAACATTTTACACTAGATAGAGCACTTGGTGGTGCCGATGCAGATTTTTCACTAAATCCTAATGAGTTTAAAAACCTTGTCAATTCAATACGATTAACAGAAAAATCTTTGGGCAAAGTGTCATATAGCGTAGATCCAAAAAACAGATTCTTAGCGCGTTCACTTTTTGTGGTAAAAGATATAAAAAAAGGTGAAAAATTTACACCCGAAAATGTCCGCTCTATTAGACCAAATTACGGGTTGCATCCTAAATATTATAATGATATTATTGGGAAAAGGGCCAGATCGGACATTAAGTTTGGAACACCACTAAAATTCGAGTTTATAGAAAACTTCTAAATACCAATTATCAACCAAAATAAATTTATTACTGGCTTTTTTATGTTTATATGATAGAATCAGCATATGAAAAAGATAGCAATAATTCCCGCTAGAGGGGGAAGTAAAAGAATACCAAGAAAAAATATAAAAAATTTTTTAGGTAAGCCAATAATAGCTTACTCAATAGAGGCGGCAATTGAAAGCAAGGCTTTTGATGAGGTTATGGTGTCAACGGACGACAAAGAAATTGCCGAAATTGCAAAACACTATGGCGCAAATGTGCCATTTTTCAGAAGTCCAGAGATGTCAAGCGATATGGCAATGACAGCTTCCGTTCTTGTTGAAGTTATAAACGAGTACAAAAAAAGAGGACAAGACTTTGACTACGTATGCTGCATATATCCTTGCGCACCCTTTATAAAAGTTGAAAGAATTAAAGAAGCAATGGACAAGCTCGTAAATTCCGACGCGGATAGTGTGCTTCCCGTCGTTAGATTTTCATATCCCCCACAAAGATGTCTTGTTATGCGAGATTCAAAATTGCAAATGCTTCACCCTGAAAACTACAATGTTCGCTCACAAGATTTAGAGCCTTACTATCATGACTGCGGACAATTTTATTGTCTTAAAACACAAGCATTGATAGAAGAAGAAAAACTATATTGCAGAACAACCTTGCCTATCGAAATTCCAGAATCAGAGATGCAGGATATAGATAACGAAGAGGACTGGAAAATCGCGGAAATGAAATTTAAAATGCTTAATTGGAAAAACTTAAATGTATAATGTAGCAATTATTGGCGCAGGACTAATATCATCTGGGTTTGATGATATTGATGATAAAAGAATTTTAACTCATGCGCATGCAATAGTTGCTCATGATAAGTTCAAGCTCTGTGGTTTTTACGACATAAAAAAAGAAAACTCGGAAGCTGCCGCAAAAAAATGGAATACAATAGCCCTTAGCAAAATAGATGACATAAAAAATGCGCAGATAATTACAATTGCAACTCCTGACGCGTTTCATCTTGAGAGCTTTAGACATGCTGTTTCGCTTAAACCAAAACTCATTATTCTTGAAAAACCGATAGCTCGAACAATAGAAGAAGCAAAAGAAATTATTGCTTTATCAAAAGGCACACCTGTTGCAATAAATTTTTCAAGGCGATATGTAAAAGAATTTCAAGATCTTGCAATGAAAATCAAAAAAGGTGCTTGGGGCGAATTTATCACAGGTCGAGGAATATATGGGAAGGGTTTTATACATAACGGTTCGCATATGCTTGACTTGTTAAATTTGTTTTTAGGCAAAATTACCAATATAAAAACTTACGATAAAATAAGTGATTTTTACAAAAACGATCCATCAAGAACAATTCAAATAACTTTTAAAAATAATCGCAACTTCTTGGCACAAGCACTTGATTGCAATATAGCAACAGTTTTTGAGCTCGAGCTTTTCTTTGAGAGAAAAAGAATACAAATACTTAACAGTGGAGAAAAAATTGTTTTTTATGAAATAGAAAATTGCCACAATGGATACAAATTTTTTAAATATGAAAATGAAATAAATACAGAGCTTAACTTTGCAATGTACAATTTGTATGAAAATGCTTACAATTTTTTAGATAAAAACCAAAAGCTTTTCGCCCCAATAAATGAAGTATTTGAGGAAAAATTATATGTATAAAATTCTAATATATGCTCACGATCCCGGCGGAATAAATGCAACAAAACCCCTGGAGGAGTCGCTAAGAGCAGCGGGTTTTGAAGTTGTTTCGCATTTTAAAATATTGCCCGAAAATACAATAAACAACTTTAACCCTGATTTAATAATCACAGGCACAAGTGCAAATGATAAAACAGAGAAAAACATATGGCTCAAAGCAAAGAATAAAAACATTAAGACCCTTGCAATTCTAGACCACTGGGTAAACTATGGGATAAGATTTTCAAAATACGGACTTTTAGAATTAGACAAATTCAACAAAAATCCTGATATATTTCCCGATTACATAATTGTTCCAAATAATTTTGCAAAAGAAGAAATGATAAAAGATGGAGTAAGAGCCGAGATAATATTCCCGCTCGGAAATCCACATTTTGAACAAATAAAACTCAATGCCCCAAAATGCAGCGAGAAATATACTGACACTATTCTTTTTTGTTCAGAGCCTTATATTGAAGATTACGGCGCAGGAAAAGAAAAAATAGCAGCAAGCGACATTTATAATTTTTGCAAAAAGAATAGTTTAAAACTGATAATAAAACTTCATCCAAAAGAAGATGTATCCAAATATAAAGAATTTGAGGATATAAATGTCAAAATATTAAAAGAAGCTGCATTGACAGAACTTATGCAAAAATGCGCACTCACCATTTCTATGACATCCATGGTGCTAATCGAAGGAGCAATACTACATTTGCCAATTCTCAGTTATCAACCATCAGAAACAAATCCTGACAATTTTATTTTAACTAAACAAAAGGTATTGCCCTTTATAAACAACAATATTGAATTATGTAAATATTTGACAGACATTGTTTTAAACAGGCAGCCATTGGAGTATAATTTTGATATTAATTTTGATGCAAAAGAGAAAATTGCAAACTTCATAAGAGGAGAAATATGTCAAAGTTAGCATTAAATGGCGGCGAAAAAATAAGAACAAAAAAATTTCCCCCATACCTACCAATAGGCAAGGAGGAATTCGGTCTTGTTAAAGAAGTGTTTAAAAGCGCAATTTTTTCAAGATTTTTGGGTTGTTGGCACGATGATTTTTTTGGCGGCCCGCAAGTCCAAGCACTTGAAAAAGAATGGGCTGATTTTTTTGGCGTCAAACATGCAATTAGTGTAAATTCAGCCACCTCAGCTCTTTATTGCGCAGTTGGTGCCATTGGAACAGAACCTGCTGATGAAATAATCGTTTCTCCATATACAATGAGCGCAAGCGCAACAGCTCCTCTAATATATGGGGCCATTCCTGTTTTTGCAGATGTAGAAAAAGATTGTTATTGTCTGGATGCCAAAGACGTAGAAAAGAAAATAACCGACAGAACAAGAGCGATAATTGTTGTAGATATTATGGGGCAACCATATGATCCAAAAATCGATGAAATAGCAAAAAAACATAATATTAAAATTATTGAAGATTGTGCGCAAGCACCATATGCAAAAAGAGGAAATAAGTTTGCAGGCACATTAGGAGATATTGGAATATATTCGCTTAACTATCACAAACATATACACTCCGGCGAAGGCGGTATAATTGTTACAAATGATGATGAAATTGCAAACAGGTTACGTCTTATAAGAAACCATGCAGAGGCGGTAATTGAAGCAAAGGGCGATAAAAATTTGATAAATATGGTAGGTTTTAATTATAGAATGACAGAAATTGAAGCCTCAATTGCTCGGGCACAACTAAAGAAACTACCCAAGCTAATAGCTCAGCGAGACAAAAACATTAAATATCTTGAAGAAGGCTTAAGCAAAATCCCTTGCCTAAAAATGCCAAAAGTAAGAGAAAATTGCACACATGTTTACTATCAGCATGGGATACTTTTTGATTCAGATGTGGCAGGAATACACAGGGACAAATTTATTGAGGCAGTTAAAGCAGAGCTTATGCCAATAAAGCTTAGAGAAACAGAAGGCATAAAAATAGGAGGAGGTTACGTAAAACCCCTTTATCTTTCACCAATGTTTCAAAATAAAATAGCATTTGGCTCTAAAGGATACCCATGGAGTGCTTCAGATAGAGAGTATGACTATTCAAAAGGCATATGTCCCAATGTTGAAAGGCTTCACTATGAGACATTAATAAATCATGAATATATAAGACCCGGCATGAAAAAGAAAGACTTGGATGATGTAATAGCTGCATTTAGAAAAGTTTGGGAGAATATTGATGAACTTAGATGAAAATATAAGCATAGTCAAAGAAAAACCTGCTATATTTTTGGAAGGCGAGCTAGTTTATCTTCGCCCATTGGATTATGAAGATATATCGGGAGATTATCAATACTGGTTGAATGACAAAAATATATGCAAGCTAAATCAACACCACAGATATCCTGTTACCAAGGATGAGTTAGAAGATTTTATTAAAAATACAAGAGCAGATAAAAACAGCATTGTTTTAGCTGTTGTACAAAAAAGCAATAATCAACATATCGGAAATGTCTGTTTGCAAAAAATAAATTTTATAAACAGAACAGCGGAAATTGCAAGCATTATTGCACAAAAAACGGCTAACGGTTTTTTGTGCACACTTGAGTCTATGAAATTAATTACGGCTCATGGTTTTAATGAAATAAATTTGAATAGAATATACGGGGGAACACCTACGGAACATGCTGTTATATTAAAAACAGTAGAAATGTTAGGATATTCACTTGAGGGGATTTCCAGACAAGCAATTTATAAAAACGGAAAATACCTTGATGTACAAAACTATTCGATTTTAAGAGAGGAATTCTTAAAAAATGAGCTTTACAAATAGTTTAGAATATCCATTTGACAGCACGAATATCTTAAAACATAAAAAGGCTATAAAAAAATGGTTACTTGATAATAACGCATTTCAAGAAGTTAAAATTGCAATGCTATCTGGATCTACTATTGGATATATCAAGGATATCTTAGAATTATTCTTGTTAAAGCAAGGTATAAAGCCGGTTTTTTGGGAAGGAAACTACGGAAGGTACATAGAAGACACTTTATTTGAAAACAATACTCTGTTTGAGTTCAGTCCAGATATTGTTTATATACATACTTCTAATAAAAATATTGATAATTACTTAAACATTGCCAACGAATACGAAAAATTCGAAAAAATATGGGAAAAGATAAAAGAAATACCTAATTGTAAGATAATACAAAATAATTTTGAAATGCTAAGCTATAGACTTTTAGGTAACAGGGATGTTTACGATACACGTGGCAAACTTAGTTTCATAAATGAATTAAATCAAAAATTATACGAATACGCCAGAGCAAATACAAGTTTTTTTATAAATGATATAAATTACCTTAGTGCATATTATGGAATAGAAAATTGGTATAACCCGCAGCACTATTACCTATATAAATACGCCCTTGATATATCCAAGATTCCTGTCTTAAGCTTCAACATTTCCAATATAATTAAATCTTTGTACGGAAAAAACAAAAAAACAATTATACTAGACTTGGACAATACAATTTGGGGAGGCATAATAGGAGACATAGGAGCTAAAAACATAGAAATTGGGATGGACTCAGCACAAGGTGAAGCCTTTTTGGATTTTCAAAAATATTTGAAGGAATTATCTGAGCTAGGTATAGTTTTAAATATAGCATCCAAGAATAATGAAGAAATAGCGCTTGAAGGGCTAAAAAATGAAAAAAATGTTTTGAAAGCCAAAGATTTTATAGTTAAGAAAATAAATTGGGAACCCAAAAGTAAGAATGTCCAATCAATTCTAAAAGAGATAAATCTATTGAGTGAAAGTGTGGTATTTATTGATGACAACCCTATTGAAAGAGACGAGGTGCGCAGCAATATAGAAAAAATTTCCACAATAAACACATCTGAAATACTTGACTTTATTAAATATATCAATAATTCAGGCTTCTTTGAATTTACAAACATTTCAAGCGAGGATAAAGAAAGGAACAAATATTACCAAGCGAATTTAAATAGAAATTTAGAAATTGGTAAATTTAAAACATATGATGAATATTTAAGCAGTTTGCATATGACTGCAAAAATTTCAAAAATAAACGAGACAAACAAAGAGCGAGTTTCTCAACTTTTTGGTAAAACAAATCAGTTTAATTTAACGCAAAAAAAGTATTCGCCAGAGCAACTATCCGTAATGAGTACAAACAAAGACTATATAAGTATTGTGTCAGAGCTTGATGACAAATTTGGTAAAAATGGTATAGTTAGCGCAATTGTAGCGAGAAAAAGTCAGGACAATGTCGAGATAGAAAACTGGACTATGAGTTGCAGAGTTTTCAAAAGAGGGCTGGAAAAAGCCTTGTTTAGCTATTTTGTTCAAAAATGCAAAGAACAAAATATAAAAAAAATAATTGGTAAATATATAAGAACCGAAAAAAATTCGTATGTGTCCAATTTATTCCCTGATTTAAATTTCAATTTAATATCTAAAACCGATAAAGAAGAATTATACGAATTTAATACAAATACTTCAATTGAGCAAAATACAATCAAAATAATCAAAGAGGAGGCATAATGAGCGTATTCGAAAAAGTACAAGAAATTTTTCAGGATGTTTTTGATGATACAACTTTGGAAATAAAAAGGGAATACTCGTCAGCAGATATTGAAGATTGGGATTCATTAGCTCAAATTAATTTAATCACCCAAATGGAAAAAGAATTTAACCTAAAATTCAACATGAATGACATAATAAAATTGCAAAACATTGGTGATATGATTGATTTAATAGAGAAGAAACAAAATGAACAACTTTGATTTCGATGAAATAAAAATTGGACAAAAGGAAAAATTTGAAAAAACAGTAACTGAAGAAATGATGCAATCTTTTGGTCAAATTTGCGGGGATTTCAATCCATTGCATACAGACAGAGATTATGCCATATCGCGTGGTTACAAAGACAAGGTTGTTTATGGGATGCTTAGTGCTTCTTTTTATTCTACGCTTGTCGGCATGTATATCCCAGGTAAAAAATGTCTGTTTGAAGAAGCTAAAATTAGTTTCAATAAACCAGTTTATATTGGAGATAAACTTCTTATCGAAGGAATTGTAAAAGAGAAGCATGAGCTTTTTAAACGAATTACAATTCAGGCAAAAATTACACAAAATAACAATACTGTCAGCAAAGCTAAATTAGTAGTAAGTGGTGATTGGAAAAATGAATAAAATTCTTCTTGTAACAGGTGCATCTTCCGATATAGGAATAGAAATTATCAAAAACACCTGTCAAAATTACAGTAAAATTATAGCCCATTATAATACAAGGCCTGGAGAGCTTGAACAAATAAAGGAAGAGCTTGGCGGAAAAGTTTGTTTGCTGAAATCCGATTTTTCAGACGAAGGCTCAATCAAAGATTTTATTACCAAAGTCAGCGATATAGGATGCCCACACCATATTGTACATCTGAGTGCTTCAAAATACCGTCTTAATAACTTTACCAAACTTGACAATAAAGACTTCAAAAAAGACCTCTCAATACAATTAAATTCTATTTACCTGATATTACAAAGCTTTATAAAACAAATGTCAAAAACCGACAACTCAAGAATAATATTTATGTTGAGCACAGTAACACAAAATACTCCAAAATATACAACAAATTATTCAACTATTAAGTTTGGGTTGCTCGGTTTAATGAAAGCGCTTGCTTCAGAGTATGCTGGCAAAATAAACATAAATGCCATTTCTCCCCCATTAATGGAGACAAAGTTTTTATCTGAAATTCCCGAGCTCGTAGTGCAGCAAAATGCAAAAAATTCTATTTTTGGACGAAATGCAACAGTGAAAGATATTGCACCTATTTTTGAGTTCTTATTGTCAGAAAAATCACATTTTATAACAGGGCAAAACATAATAATAGAAAACTAATATAAGGAGAGAGCAATGAAATACTGCAAAAGATGCATGCAAATGGACACAAGATATGGTTTAAAATTAGACGAAAACCAAATATGCGGAGGTTGCCATTATCAAGATTCGCTTGAGAAAATAGATTGGAATGAACGAAAAAAAGAACTTGACGAAATCATAAATACTGCAATAAAAAAGGCGAAAGAAAATAGCAGTATATATGATTGCTGCATAGGTGTATCAGGTGGCAAAGACTCAACCCTGATAGCAGGATACATTAAAGAAAACTATGATGCCAATGTTTTATTAATAAACTGTGCACCAGATCACCCAACAAAATATGGCGAGTACAACGTCAGAAATCTGCAAGAAATGGGTTATGACATGATACAAATAAAAGCCGACCCTATAACAACAAAAAAACTTGCAAAATATTCATTCGAAGAATATGGGAATGTATGCAGACCATATGAACACTTAGTGCAAGCAACTGTGGCTAGAATAGCATTAAATTTTAAAATTCCATTAATAATTATGGGCGAAAATGGTGCTCTTGTTTGGGGTACATCATACCAGAAAGCAGATGATGATTGGTTTGGAATGGTAAATACAAATACAAATCAAGGCATCCTTGAAGCAAAGATATGGGAAATTGAAGGTGTTGATAAAAGAAAACTTAATTTATATAGATTTCCTAGTTTAGACGAAATAAGAAAAGCTGACATAAGAGCAATATTCTTGCAATACTATATAAAACAATATGGACCTGTTTACAATGCCGATTTCTCAGTTGCAAGAGGAATGAAGGGTCGTTATGACGATAAACCTGAAGACATTGGACGATACAGAATTTTTTCATCTATTGATGAAGATTTAATGATGGTAAATGAAATGCTAAAATATCTTAAAAATGGCTTTGGAAGAGCATCAGACGATGTTGTTGACGATTTAAGAAATAATCGCATCACATGGGATGAAGGTGTTAAATTAATTGAAAAATTTGATGGTTTATGTGGACAAAAATATATAAAGTATTGCTGCGAATACCTTGAAATATCTGAAGAGTATTTTTGGCAAATCGTAGATAAACATGTAAACAAAAAATTATTCAAGAGAAATACCTCCGGATCCGG
>DVJQ01000004.1 GCA_018716625.1 Candidatus Galligastranaerophilus intestinavium
AGAGATTCGAACTCTCGACCTCACGGACTCTGCCGAGTAAAAGTTGCCCCAATGGGCAAGTTATACGAGAGGTCAGCTTTGAAAAAGCTGTACCCGTGAGCAGCGCTCAATGCGCTGAAAACAATAAAAAATAGCAAGGGAGAGATTCGAACTCTCGACCTCACGGGTATGAGCCGTGCGCTCTCACCAACTGAGCTACCTTGCCACAACAATTTAGATTTATTTAATTTTCATTTGGCTCAGTTGGCTCGAGCGTTGCTCTCAATTTTAAATCGCAACTTCGTCGCTCAGTGAGCACTCTATGGACTTGCAAAAAGTCACAAACTCATTATCCATAAAACATAAAAAAATTACAAGATTTTTTTATTTAAAGAACGCCTTTTGTAGAGAGAATTTTGTTTTGATTTTTTAAATCCTTGGAAATAGCTTGCCTTATGGCATGGGCAAATGCTTTAAAAGTGCACTCTATTATATGGTGAGGGTCTTGCCCCTCAAGCATTTTAAGGTGCAGCGTTATACCTGCGCTTTGTGTCAGACTTGCAAAAAAATGTGCCAACAAAACCGTTTCAAAATCAGCTGTTTTTTCTTCTTTAATCTGAATATCGCACTTTAAATATGCTCTTCCCGAAATGTCAACAGCACACATTATTAAAGCCTCATCCATTGGCAAAATAACGCTTGCATACCTGTTTATGCCCGATTTATCCCCAAGAGACTCTCTTATTGCGCTGCCAAGGGTTATTGCACAATCTTCAACAAGGTGATGAGGGTCACAATCAAGAGATTTTGCATCAATACACAAGTCTGTCATGGAATGTGCGCAAAAAAGTTCCAGCATGTGGTTAAAAAACTTAATTGGCGTGTTTATTTTATAATTACCGCTACCTTCCGGATTAAAGGTAATTTCAATTTCAGTTTCTTTTGTATGTCTTGATTTTTTAACCGTTTGCATAGCTTTTTTCCTTTAGTTTTAAAAACTCGTCTAATTTTGAAATGTCATATATAATATCGTCTGCACCCGCTTCCAAGAGTATTTTTGCGCTTTGTGAGTCTTTTTGCGCAACCCCGTATGTAAGCGTTGAGGAGGCAATCCCTGAATATATATCATCTATTGTGTCACCAAAATAGCAAATTTCATTGTAAATCACTTCTTTTTTAATTCTGTTTAATCCCTCGGGGTGTGGTTTTCTCTTTTCTTTTTCTATGTCATCCTGAGAAATAATTTTTGAAAAATATTTTAAAATTCCAAATTTTTCAAGCGAATAAACAGCTTCCTCAAAAGGCCTGCCCGTAAATACACAAAAATCATAGCTGTCGGAGAGTTTTTCAAAAACCTCCCGTTCTATAAGCAATTTTTCGTTATCTATAAGCCCTTTTGAGCCCTCATTGTTCGGATTAAAAAACATATCCTGAAATACTTTTGTAACCTCATCCAGCTCAACATTTACACCATGTTTTTCAAGCAAATATTTTGTTAAATCCCAATCGCAATTCAAGCCGCCAAGCTCTTTTGCCTGTTGAATTTCTTTATCCGACAACTCTTTTTGGGAAAAATGTTTAAAAGTTTCTTTAATTGCCAACCTGTAAGAGTTTGTAACGTCAAACACAACACCATCGAGGTCAAAAACTATAACATTCTTTTTTTTAAGCGCTTCAAAGATTTTGCTCACATCCTGCGCCCTTGGTGCGGTTATCCTTAAATGTGTTGCAAGAATACTATTTTTATCAAATTTTTTCGTAATAATACCTTTTGAAACCAGCTTTTGAAAAATAAAATCACAATATCTTCCAAAGTCACAAAGTATAAAATTTGCCTCGCTTTTGTAAGGTTTAAAACCCATCTCACAAAGACCTTCAAAAAGTGCATCTCTTGAAGCTATTGTTTGCTCTTTTACAAAATTTTCATATTCAGTGTCGTTCAGCGAAGCTATACCCGCACAAAGTGCAGCCACGTTAACGCTAAAGGGGGAGATTATTTTTCTGCAAGAGTTAATATTTTGTTCCTGACTTATAATTGTGCCAAGCCTTAACCCTGCAAGCCCCAAGTCTTTTGAGAATGATTTTACAATAAAAATGTTATCGTATTTTTTGACAAGAGAGTAATATTGCGGCGGATTTTGGGCAAAATTTATATATGTTATGTCTAAAATCATTGCAACGTTCGGAAATTTTGAAAGAATTTTTTCTATATCACAAACTGAAGCACACTCACCTGTGGGATTGTTCGGACTTGAAATGTATATGATTTTTGTTTTGTCATCGACTTGCTCAATCAACTTATTCGCGTCAAAGAGCCATTTTGTATAGTAGTTAACATTTTTTATTTTTGCGCCTATACTTTGCGCATATATTAAAGGCATGGAAAACGTCGGAGTAAAACAAAGCAATTCTTGGTCTTTGTCTAAAAAAGTATTTATTACAACACTTAAAGCCTCGTCTGCACCGTTTGTCAGCAGTACTTCATCTTGAGAAACTCTAAATCTTTGCGCAACTTTATCAATTAACTCTCCATAGTGCGGATAGCGGCTAATCTGCGCATTTGTAAGTTCTTTTAGTGCCCAGAGAACTTCTTTTGAGGCACCGTAAGGATTTTCATTAGAATCAAGTTTTAAGTCCCAAAGTTTAGCATATTTTGGTGTTGCGTAGGGTTTAACATCCTTTAGTGTTTGTTTTTCATTAATCATACAAAGATTATACTATTAAACGGGCAAAAACCAAAATTATTTATAAGCAAATGCATTTTTGTCTTTTATCTCAAATCTTATATTTGCAATTTCTATGTCGTCATAATCAATGTATGCATGTTGAAAGAGGTTTCTGCCTGTTTTTATAGTCACCTCATTAGTCTCTCTTATAAGTTGGCGCGGTATATCAACCTCTTGGTTATCTCCGTTTATATTCAGTTCACCCACTTTTTGCCCGTTAAAATATATCTCGGCAGGGCTTGAATAAACGTAAGCTATTTGGTTTTGCCCGAGCTCTTTTGCCATTTTTGTATCAAGACCTATAACCGACCCGATTATTAAAACCGCCTCCTCGTTTGGTCTTAATGGCTTTGTGTTAAATTTTTTGGAAAAAAATGCACCGACTGATTTACCCTTAAATTCTGCAGAATTTGCAGAAGTTTCCGAGTATACGTCATCTCCCAAGTGACACAAATCGCTCTCAATTGTTACATCTCCCATCTTACTTTTTTCAATACCCAACTTTAGCGGTTTTGAGGCAATGTTTTCGTCTATTGTCAGTGAAAACGGTCTGTAGCCGTCTTTTTCAACGGATAAAATTGCTTTATCGGTAATTTGAGTGTTTAATTCAAACGCACCATCAGAGTCGCTCGTTGTTCTGTAACCTATGCTTGGTATACTTACGGCAGCACCTGTTACAGGTTTTTGCGTATAAGAATCTACAATTTTATTTTTCTTTTTTAAAGTTTCGTTTTGGTTAACCTTACCTGAAATTACCTCGCAAAACGCAATATTGACGTATAAAAATATTACAGTGAGAGTTAAAATTGCCGTTGTTATTTTTTTACTCATAAATCCCCCATAGTTAAAGGAGATTTTATAAAATACTCTAAAAATTATTATTCCCCTGTGAGGCTATAATTCTTATCTAACGTGCAAACTAATCCAAAGGGTATTATTTTTATTTTTTAAAAATTCATAATAAAGGTGTAGAAGTTAAATAAAGGAAAATAACTATGTGTGAATGCGGTTGTATTTCAATCTTAGGGGCAATTTGCTATGTGCTTATGCTGATAGGTTCACTTAACTGGGGACTTGTAGGCGCTTTTGGTTTTGACCTTGTCGCATGGCTTTTTGGTGAAGGCTCATTTTTAGCGCAAATTGTCTACATTGTAGTAGGTATTGCAGCTCTTGTATCGCTGGTACTTGTAATTATACACTACATCAAAAAATCAAGAATCTAGGCAAGATTAATGCTTTATTTATGACGGCACTTTGCCGTCATTTTTAGTTTTTTTATCGCCTTGAGCTATTTCTTCAAACGATTTTTTTCCGTACAATTTTTGGCTTAAATAAATCTGCAGTTTAGGTATTAAAATTGCAAGTCCGAATATACTTACGCCCATGCCTGCTATTTGAAATGCTGCTGATGCATTAAGGGCTTTTTTCATTATTTTGTTGTTTTTTAAATACTCGGCGTCAATTTTAGTGCTGCCGGCTTTTGTAGCAATTTCTTTTATAAAACCGTCAAGACTTTCCCTTATTTTTTGACATTCCTTAGCACTGATGAATTTCTCGGGGTTCAATGCTCTGCCGTCTGTAACAGAGTTTATTGTATCTTTCAAGAATTTAGGATCTGATGAAATACTTTGAGATAACACATCTTTAACTTGGGCTGAAGAAAGTACCGATTCGCCTCTTAATAGAGGTTGCAGCTCGCTCATTTCTTTTGCTTTTTGCTCAAGGGCTTGTGAACTTACGCCAAGTTCTCTAAGGTTATCAATTAAATTTTTAAGTTTTATTGTACCGTTGTCTTGAAATTTAATTTTATTAAATACATCTTCATCATATTTATTCAGCGTACTTAAAATTTCATCTCCGCTTAAATTTTTGTCTTTTAAAAATTCGCAAACTTTTTCAATTGCCTTTGGGTGTATATCCGTTTTGCGCAATAATTTACTCAGAGCAAAAATAGTAAGTCCTGTTGAGAAATTATAGAAAAATATTGAACATAAATCTCTAAAGCCATATTCAAAGCGCTCTGCAGCATGGCGCGAGTTTACCATTCTACCCAAAATCATACCGCTGTCTGTTGAAATTAATCGGCACGTTCTGTTGTTTTCAAGGTTATGTGAGGCAGTCATTACGAAGTTTAATAAACCTTCACTGCCTTTAAAACTCAGCTCTTGCGGATTATTTTTGCTGCTTGAAATATACTTATCCAAACTATAGGTTTGTTTTGAACCTTGGGTCTGTTCTTTGCGTTTTTTCATTGTGCGCTCAGTTATTGCGTGGTTAACTTTTGGTACGACTATCCCGAGTAATCCTGTTGCAAGTGCGACACTTGATAAAATTTTTGCAAATTTAAAAATTGCCGTTTTTGTTTTAATAGATGAGTCTATGTTTGCAAAAGGGTCACGAAGGGCATCTTTACCCACGTCAACACCGAGTTTTTCAAGTTTAAATAACTTTTTGCCTATAACATCCCCGATTTTATTAAACCAATTCACTCCAAAAAGCCAAAAAACGCCGCTCGTGGCTTCTTCTCTGAACCTTTCTTTTGCCTCAAGCTCGCCTCCTCTTTTATAACTCCTATATGTCCTGCCCGATGTGCAAAAGCCTTCTATTATAGCTGCAGGAATGGTATTTGAAGAGTCCTTGAGGACGCTTAGGGTATTTATTACTGTTTTTGCTGTATTTATTGACATATATTGTTAATTGTCGACCAATATTTAACTCATCTTATATGAGTTTCAAAACATGAAAAAAAATTTTTTTGCTATTTTAAGTCTGCAAGCTCATAACCTGTCAACTTTGCAACTTGTTCACGCCAATTTTGAATAATTTCTTCTTCGCTGAGTTCATATGAAATAGGCGTACCCATTTTAAGGTTAACAATCGGTCTTTTAAATATATTCCAATTGTATTTTTCAAGTCCTGAAAGTCCAACAGGCACAATATCGGCTTTTACCATTTTTGCAATAACCACAAAACCTTTGTTAATTTCTTCTATTTTTTTATTTTTTCTTATCCCTCCTTGTGGGAAAATACAAAGGTTAAAATTTGCTTTAAACAAATCTCTGCAAGTTTTAATAGTGGATACTTCAAGCTTTTCTCTGTTTACCGAAAATCCGCCGAGTCGAGAGATGTTTGTTGCAACCCATTTGCCAAAATTACCCTTTACTTCATAAAGCTCCTTTTTTGCCATATAAGCAAGCGGGCGAACTGTTACCATGTTCATCAAAAACGGGTCACAGTAGGAAATATGGTTTGCTGCAAAAATATAGGGTTTTTTCTCAAGGGTTTTATTTCTTGAACATTTAAACCTGTAAAACAAACTAAAAATCGGTATGTAGAGAATATACAGTGCATAGTACTGATACAATCTTGTTAAAATATTGAAATCTTTTGCATACTTCCTTGCGTGGTTAATCTTTTCCATTAATTTCTCCCGCGGTTAACTGCGCCATTTTTTCTTTCCAGATGTGAATCATTTCATGAGTATCTTCCATATACGGTATTGGCTTGCCTATATTTATTTGTATATGGCTTTCAAAGGGTTTTCTGTCTTTTTTTATTGCCCCCACAATACCCACAGGCAAAATATCGCATTTCAATGTCTTTGCAAGCCCTGCAAAACCCCTTGAGATGTTGTCCATATTCCCGTTAATTTCTCTTGTGCCCTGCGGAAACAAGCCCAAAACCCAATTTGTTTGCTTTATACCATGGGCGGTTTTAATTGTAGATACACCTAATTTTTCCCTATTTACCGCAAAGGCACCCAACAAGTTTAGAAAAAATCTTGCAACAGGCTGTTCAAAGAGTTCTTGTTTTGCCATATACGCAGTATGCCGTCCAATTGCATCTATAACCAAAAAAGGATCAATTGCACTTACATGGTTAGATGCAACTATAAAAAACTTGTCTTTTGGGACATTTTCTCTTCCCGTTATTTTTAACCCGCAAGCTATTCTGTAGTAAGTGCCATATACAACTCTACAGGTTAGCCATTGAAAAAAGCCTCTTGCACTATTATATTCTTTCGGATTTCTTTTTGTGTATTTTTTTGTCATTGAATTTTGCCTTATACAAAACTATGTGAGTAAATTTCCCTGTTTAAAAGTATTTGTGCGCATCTTATTATTTTGTGCTGTTCAATATCACTTTTATCGTATTTAATTTCATCAATGTCTTCAAAATTAACCATGGCATTATAAAGTTTTAAATACAAGCCATCAAGTGCATTATTTACTTTTCTTGTTTTTACTACATTGTAAACTTCAAGTGTTTTTGTGTCAAAAGAATCAACAATTGCACCGTCTAGTCCGCAACCAAGCGCAAGAGCCAAAAACACCCTGTTTATATCCGCTCTTAATTCGCTCGGACAGCCGTTTGAGATGTTTGAAAGCCCAATGAGAGTTTTAACCTCAGGATCAAAACTCTCCTTTATCATTCTTATTGTATCAAGCGACACAACTGCTTGCTCTTGAGCGGCACAAATTGGCAGAATGAGCGGATCAATCCAGACTTTTGAATTATCTATCCCATATTCGGATGTACTCTCTATTATTGAAAAAGCTAACTCAATTCGCTCGTCCGGAGTTTTAGGTATGCCACTTTGTGCACTCATTGTAAGAGCTATCATATTAGCTTCATATTTTGATACAATTTCGCATGCCGTATTTAATTTTTCTAAATCTGCCGATGTTGAGTTTAGAAAAGCGTTTGAAGGATTTTTAAGCGCTAAAAAGCCGTTCTTCATTTCTTCAATATTTGTTGTATCAAGAGAGAAATTTACATCAAAATTATCTTGAACAAGGTCAATCAACCAACTAAGGGCACCTTGTATCTTTGCCTTTGCAGGTCCGATATTAAGATCTAGCGTCTTAATTCCGTTATTAACTTGTTTCTTTATGTTATCCAGTACATATTTTTCATTACGCTCAGCTATTGCTTCTTTTGTTTGTTTAGAAATAATATGCAGATTTTCCCCTATTAACACCTTAGTTTTCCTCTTACTTTACTTAATTAAATTGCTTTGTTATAATTCTATCATAGATATGGAGGAATTTTATGAAATTTAAAAAAATTCTTGCAACTCTTTTGATGTTAGGGCTTGCAACACCGGCGTTTTGTGACACAATCGGTACAGTTAACTACAGGAAGATTTTAGAAAATTATTCAAAAGCAAAAACAGCAAATAGTGAAATAGACGATAAAGCAAGTGAGTTGCAAAGATTTTTATTGGATAAAGAAAATGAATTTAAGAAAATAGAATCACCAATTCAAAAGAAAAACTTTGAAGATGCAACAGCTAAGACATTTGCTGCAAAACAGGAAGCTTATGCTAAGTTTAAAGAAAAGAAAGAAATGGAAATAGACACAGCAATCGAAAACGCTATTAAACAAGTTGCTATGGAAAATAAAATCAACACTGTTGTTGATTATCGCGTTATATATTTTGGCGGAATTGATATCACCGATAAAGTTGTAAAGAAGCTTAATATGTCAGGCACTGCAACAAAATAGCAGTTAGCACTTTACAAAGTAAGTTTTTTTGATTATTATATAATTAACTTCATTGGAGAAGTGCCGGAGCGGTTTATCGGAGCGGTCTTGAAAACCGTCGTACGTGACGAGCGTACCGTGGGTTCGAATCCCACCTTCTCCTAATTTTAAAGCCACCTTGAAAGGTGGCTTTTTAGTATGCATGTTGCAATTTAATGTAATTTAACGACCAGATTGATTTGTACGGATACTTTGATTATTTTGGCTTAGGTCGCTCTGCGAGGGCGTTTTCAGGTCGGAAAATTAAGTTTACCAAAAAAATCAAACTGCCGAAACGGACTTTTTTCGGACTGTACGGATAGTTTGATTTTTTCTTAAAAAGCTAGCGTTTAGACCGTTTTTAAGGTGTACGGATAGTTTGATTATTTTGGTATAGTCCAGTTGTGCAAATAATTAAAATTTTGGTCCCTCCTTTTTAAGGAATTTGTAAATTTTTTTTTACAAAAAACAATTATTATTTATATTTAAATATATAGTCAAAAATTTTTATTAAAGGGTAGAATCTTATAAAATTTTCTTTAAATAAATCATATCTATCAGTTGTTTTCCTTCTTCAAAAATTGGATGTTCATAGTTATTTATAAAAAAGTTTTGTAGCCTATGAGATTCTTGGAAGCCTCGTTTTTTGTAAAATTCTAATATTTTGTTATTTTCTCCAGTGCCTAGAATTAAATATTTATAATTTGTTTTATATTTATTACATACAAAATTAATCAATGCTGATGCATAGCCTCTATTTTGGAATTCAGGATATGTTGCAAGATTTTTTATTTCTATTGTTTCATTATCTATTGTTATAACAGCACAAAGAGAGGTTAATATATTATTCTCATATAATGCAAAGATTATTGAATAATCTATGTATTTATTAACCATTTTTTCATCTTCATCGCCTATTAATAGAAGATCCATATAATCAGTTTTATTTGTAGTTATTTCTTTAATTTGCATAAGTTAAATATAGCATAATTGATACGAAAACGACATACACTCATTCTTAGCGAGTACAAGCGAGCTTTAGAATGATGGATGCAAAACTCTAACATACAAGCAATTTTAATTGCGTAAGTATGTTAAGAGTTGTTGCCAAAGCTTAGGATATGATGTTCCAATA
>DVJQ01000053.1 GCA_018716625.1 Candidatus Galligastranaerophilus intestinavium
ATAAATAAGTGAATAAATAAGTTTCGTATCTTAATTTCGGGCGTATACCAGGTTTTGTACGCCCTTTTTTTTATTTAGCAAAACGTCTTAAATATGCGCTTGCCCCTTCAAGGTTAGAATTTTTAACTTCATTTTCACGCCTTTTAAACATCTCCTTTGCGCTTGAGTTTAAATCACAATCTCTATATGGAATCCCTGCTTTTGTATTTGTTAAACCAAGCTCAATTTCATCAAGCGGGGATTTTATTAACTTCTCGTTTAGTGCCGCTATTGTAACAAAAGAGTGATTTTTATTATCAAGCATTTTACCTACAAAAAAATTATTTAAAATCATAGCCTTTCTTACAGGTTGGGCGCTGCAGTAAGTCACAAGAACGCCGTCTTGCAAAAGCAGTCTTTTTAGTTGTGCAAAAAATTCAACCGACCAAAGTGTGGGCAGTTTATTTGGTGCAAAAGCGTCAAGAAAAATAACGTCATAAGGCTCATTTAACTCTAAAATACTTTTTCTGGCATCATCTGTATAAAAGGTTATTTTTGAATTTCCGAGCTTTCTTTCACCTCTTAAAAATTCATTAATCTCAGGCAGGTAAAAATCTGCCGTTTTTGAATATTCAACAAGTTCAAAGTCCCACTCCAGCGCGTCAATTATAATATCGCAGTTTTTATAATAACAAAGGGCATTTTTTGAATTGTAACCAATGCCGTAACAAACGTCCAAAACTCTTATACAGGGAGAGTTTTTTGTTCTTTGTTCAAAGTCCGAGGGGATTATAAATTTTTCAATACTTTCTTTTTGGGCACCCTCTCTTGAGTGGTAAATTTCGTCTAATTCCTTGTTATACAAACCGACTGAGCCGTCAGCCGTCCTAAAAATTTGTGCGTTTTTCATAGGATATATTATACAAAAAACAAGGGGCATATGCCCCTTGAATTTAATTTAAAAGCTGTGCCAGAATAGCCATAAATATCACCATTGCAACAAAAAGACCTATCCCGATTAGCACATCTTTATTGTTGTGTTTAAATTCGCTCATTTACACCTCCTACCTCAAAAACCTTAGGTAGATATATGCACTGCTCAAAACAAGCGAGATAAGCACACATATTGCGCCGTATTTCATAAAATGCAAAAAGCCTATCGGATAGCCCTTGTTTGCAGCATTTTCAGACACATAAACATTAGCTGCCGCGCCTATTATAGTTAAGTTGCCGCCAAGGCAAGCACCGAGAGATAATGACCACCAAATGGGGTAAGCATAGGCACTGCCCAACTCACGCTCAATTTCTGCGATTAAAGGCGCCATTGTAGCGGTATAGGGGATGTTATCGATAATACCCGAGGCAATACCTGAAATCCACAATACCAAAGAACAAGTAAGTGTTTTTGAACCTTGAGTAACGTCAATTAGCCACTGCGCCATAAGTTTAATACCGCCTGAGGCCTCAAGCGCACCTATAATTACAAACAAACCGATAAAGAAAAATATTGCGTTCCACTCAACATCACGTAAAATATCTGTCGGTTTTTCAAAAAGCAAAAGTGCACATGCGCCCATCATAGCAACAATGCTTGTTTCAAGGTGGATTGTGTCATGTAATACAAACCCTAAAATTACAAGAGAAAGCACTACAAGTGAGCGAATCATCAAAGGAATGTCCTCAATTGTTTTTGAATTATCAATATCCAAAACAGATTTCATTTTTTCTTCTGTTGTAACAAGCTGTTTTCTAAACATTAGATACATGGCACAAACTACTGCAAGCAAAATAACAGCCACAATGCCCGTTAATTCTTTTATAAAATCCATAAAAGAAAAACCTGCAGCCGAGCCTATTATAATGTTTGGCGGATCACCGATAAGGGTGGCTGTGCCGCCGATGTTTGAAGCAAAAATTTCAACTATCAAATATGGCAGAGGATTTATGTCTAATTTTTTTGCTATTGCAAAAGTGATAGGCAAAATCAAAATAACAGTTGTAACGTTATCCAAAAGTGCGCTTACAGCAGCGGTAAAAATTTATAACATAAAAAGAACTTTTACGGGATGACCTTTTGTAAATTTTAAAAGCTCGTTTGCAATCCAGTTGAAAATGCCGCTGCGAGTAGTAATTGCAACAATAATCATCATTGAAACAAGTAAAAATATTACATTAAAGTCAACAAAGTTAATAAAGTAATGAGGATTTATTGCCCCGTTAACCATTTTTGTTTGACTTACAAGGTTTAATACAATAGCTATAACCGCACCGATTAGCGCTATTGTAACCTTCGGAATTTTCTCGAGTGCAATAAAAATATAGGCAAGAATTAAAAGCCCCGCGCTAAACGCTACAGCATTTGCGCTTACAAAATTTTGAACAGTTTCCAGCATATACTATCTCCCGCTTCTTTGCAAATTTAAAACAGAAGCAATTGCAACCGCTACCATTTCTTCTTCATTTGTTTGCGGTCTTTTTTTGGTTGTTGTTGTTTCAACAACTTTTGGCGGGAATTTTTTGTTTAAATAGCCGACTATTGCCGAGGTTATATTCATGGCAAAAACCATAACTATCAAAAAACCAAATACTACAAGCATGCCGACAATAGTAATAATCACGCCGTCAGTGATGGCTTGAATAATATTTTCCATTATTTTCTCCTTATTTTTCCATACAATTTTACAAATTTAAAATGTATGATTTTTAAGGAGCACGACTGTTAATTTCGGTCGAGTATGCGAGTTTAGTGCAATTTATTGTTAGAAAATTATTTTTGTATAAATGTTTTGCTCTGTAAAGATTGCTAAATTTAAAAGATGGCGCAATTGAAGATAAAAAACCGCCGTTTGCCTCTTTATGAGAGGTAATAGACTTTGAAGAATTATTTTGACATATAAAATGTCCGTCATTTGAGGTTTTGTTTAACATGCCATCTTTAGCGGAATTAATCACAAAATTGCGAACAAGGGCAGGTTTTTTTTGAAAATCTGCATGGTTGTCAGTGCAAATTGCGCCATAGAAAAGCAATTGCACAAATACAAATGTGAAGGTTAATAAAATCCTCAAATTCATAATTGTATTTTATACACAAAATATTATTGACGCAAGGCAAGACCGTCAACAAGCACAAAACGCCCCAAGGGCAAGACTTCGCAATATTTTTTTAGAGAATCTATAAAACATTTGTTTTCGCAAAAACCGCCTGAAATACAGATTTTCTCAGGATTTTTCGTAAAGTTATAAGCATTGTAGGCTATCCCATGGATAAATTTTGAAATTGCAACTTTTGGCGCGAGCCCTTTTGAAACATCATCCATAATTTTTTCTAATCCGAAAATACCGCATGTGACAGGGTATTTCTCCTCACAAAATTCTAAATCTTCAACTTTAACATCATAAAATTTTAAAAGCATTTCAATTGTCGCGCCCGTTGCCGCAGCACAGCTTGAATTCCAGTCCATATCGGAAAATTTTGAGTTTTTATATTTTATCCATTTAATATCTCTTGAACCCAGATCAAGCGCAATGAAATTATTTTCAAGATGAGCTTTTGCGCCCATTGCAAGGGCTACAACCTCATTTACATACAGGGCAGAGTTTTTATCGCTTGTGTGACCAGTCATTTTTTCATATTTTATCTCAAACTTTCTTGCCTCACTTGTTGGATAAATACTGTATTTTCGCTCGCCAAAGGGTGTTATTTCAAGAATTTTTGACCATGTGGTACCTGCATCTATGTAAAATTCGGATTTGTTCATCTTAACCTCAAAAACGCCTCTATTTTAGCATAAGCGGAGTTTGTAGGAGTAGCGTCCACATCAATATAAAGTCCGTTATATTTATCGGCTAAATACTTTGCAAGTGCCGTTTTTGAACAAAAAGTCTGAGCAAAAAAGACTGTGGGCAAATCCGGCTCAACATACATTTCAAGCTCAAAATTTGCAGGGTTTTTAGCCTCAACACACCTTGACCAACCAAAAACATGAGTCTGAGGCGGGAAAAGATCACAAATGTTTAAATCGTTTGGCGGAACTCCCCAAAAGCCAAAACGCGCATTTGACTGCTCAAGGTGCGAATAGTCTTTTTGTCCGACAATATTTGCGGTTATAATTGAAAGCTTGTCCTTAAGCGGCAGCGAACTTTTACAAATTGGCACATCGGGCAATTGATTAAGGGGCAGAGTATCCTCAAAATAGGATAATTCAACGTCAAAACCCTCGTTTTTGAGTAAATTTGCCGCAAAAAAACCGCTGTCGCATTTATCCTTTCCGACAGCCGCCAAGATTTTTATAATTCTGTTTTTAAGATAAAAAGCGTTATCAAAAATATTTTTTATTATGCCGCAATACGCATCAGGAGTGAATTTTGAGGAGGGATAATTAAAGCAAATGTCTAAATCAATCCAAGTCGCATTTGGATATTGGATTTTTGTTTTATTTATTAAATCGGGATGCGGATAGCCCCAAAAAGCAATTATATCCTTTGTCATAGGCTTAAATACAGTTCAATTTCATCATCATCGTTAAGCTCTGTTGCAGCAGTCAAAATTCTCTTATCATCCAGCGCTATACCGCCTAAAATGCCTTTTTCTTCAAGCATAGCAAGGTATTCTTTGGCATTTTGCCCGCTTTTCAGCTCATAGGTAAATTCATTAAAAAAGTTTTTATTTAAAATTTTATAGCCCTTATTTTGCAAGCCCTGTGCCAGTTTATGGGCATTTTTATAAGCAAGATAGTTTAATTCTTTAAAACCTTTTTCACCTGTCAAACTTAAATATAAAGTAGCGCAAAGTGCGCAGTGTGCTTGGTTTGAACAGATATTACTGGTTGCTTTTTCGCGTCTTATATGCTGTTCGCGCGCTTGCAGAGTTAATACGTAGGCGTCTTTGCCAACTCTATCAATGGTTTTACCTGCAATGCGTCCTGCAAGCTGACGTTTGTATGCATCACGACAGCAAATAAATCCGCCGTAAGGCCCGCCGAAGCTGAGCGGCAGACCAAGAGTCTGAAAATCGCCCACAGTAATATCGCTTTTTGGAGGTTCTAAAAGCGAAAGTGTCGAAATATCCACACAGGCAATAATTAGCTCGTTTGCATTTTTCTTTGGCATTTCAACAATTTCACCAAGGTAGTTTGGACTTTGGTATAACTTACAGGCTAAGTCCTCGTCCCTGCAGTCATTTGCGACAATTAAGTCAATGTCTGCGGCATAAAGGTAAGTTTTTATAACCTCAAGGTAGTTTGGGTTAATGTTTTCATCAACAAACGCTTTTGTTTTTTTGCTCAATCGGCAAGCCATTAAAATAGCCTCGGCACAAGCACTTGCGCCATCGTAAACAGAGGCGTTTGCAACATCTTGCGCACAAAGGTTGCAAATCATTGTTTGAAATTCATACATAATTTGCAATGACCCTTGTGAAATCTCAGCCTGATAAGGGGTGTAAGCAGATAAAAACTCATAACGGCTTGCAGTGTCTGCTAAAGCTGCGGGAATGAATTTTTTATACGCGCCACCGCCTAAAAAACAGGCATAGTCAGTATTATTCTTTTTTGAAATTTTTCTGAGTTTTTTTATGGCTTCAAGCTCGCTTAGAGGGTCAAAAAGTTTAAAATCTTCTATACGCGCACTCTTTGGTATAACGTCAAAAAGTTCGTCAGGCGATTTTATACCGATGTCTGCGCACATTTTTTCGCGATCATCACTGCTTAAAGCTTCAAAATTGTACATCTTAGGCTACTTCTTCCTTGTAATCTTCATATTCCAAAAGCCCTAAACTGTCCTGAGCAAATGTATCGCTTTGAACTTTAACCAGCCAGCCTTTTTCCCAGACATTTTCATTTATTAGTTCGGGCGAGTTAATCAATTCTTCATTAACTTCAACGATTTTACCGCCTATAGGCATATAAATTTCGCTTGCCGCTTTGACCGATTCAATTGTTGCAAAAACTTCGCCTTTTGCAAATTCGCTCTCTACTTCGGGCAATTCAACAAATACAATGTCGCCCAACTGTTCAACCGCATAATCGGTTAAGCCGATTTTATAGGTGTCGCCCTCATCAAGCACCCATTCATGGCTTTTTGAACATAAAATTCCTTCCGGTTGTTGAATACTCATTTTATCTCCTATTTAACATATTTCTTTTCAACAAAAGGTTTCTTTACAATTTTAGCATTGTACAATTTATTTCTTACCATAATTTGTATTGCTGTGCCAATACTTTTTTCTTTTGTGTTAAGCGATGTTGCTAAATTTTTGCAATCACCTTCAAAGGAAATAAGGCAAAGACCGATATTTTTGTCCAAAGTGGGCGAAATTGAGCCTGATGTTACACATCCGCATTTTTTCCCCTCAATGTAAACATCTGCCCCATGGCGTGCGATTGCTTTATCGGTCATCTCAAAAGCAAAAAGCTTTTTAGTCAAAGGAACTTCCCCGTTCTTTTGCCCTAAAATCACCTCTTTACCGTTATAATCTTCTTTTTTATCTTTTGGAACAGACCAACCCAAACCAGCTTCAATTGGGGTTGTATGCTCGTTGATATCAGAACCGTACAGACACAGTGCAGCCTCGAGCCTTAGCGTATCCCTTGCACCCAAACCCACAGGGGTTATTGAAAATTCTTTACCTGATTCAAGCAATTTTCTCCAAATTTCAACAACATCGGAGTTTTTACAAATTATCTCAAAGCCGTCCTCGCCTGTGTAGCCTGTGCGGCAAAGATAAACTTCAAAACCGAAAAGTTTTGTTTTGTTTATCATAAAAAATTTAGGCTGATTGTTTTCTTCAATTCCGGCTTTTTCAATGACACAGTGTGCTTTTGGACCTTGCAGCGCAATCATGGAAAATTCATCAGATTTATCTTCTATTTTTACACTAAAGCCTTTTGAATTTTGCCTGAACCAATCCAGATCAGCCTCGCGGCGTGAGGCATTTACAATTATTAAATACTCGTTTTCAAGTTTATAAATTATAAGGTCGTCAACCAAAGTACCGTTTAAATAGGGTAATTGACAGTAATGCGCGTGATTTAGAGAAAATTTTGAAACATCCTGAGGCAGTATTTTTTGCAAAAAATCAAGAGCCCCATCCCCTGAAACAAAAACTTGTCCCATATGCGAAACATCAAATATACCGACATTTTGGCGCACATTTTTGTGCTCATCAAGAATTGACTTGTATTGAACAGGCATTTGCCATCCGCCAAATTCAACCATCTTTGCCCCAAGCGCAATATGCTCGTCGTATAAAAAAGTTTTTTTCATTGTTAATACCTCTTATCTGACATAAATTCTTGGTAAACGGACTTTTAAGCGACAAGTCAGTTCATAGTTTATAGTATCCAACTCGCGCGCCCAAGTATCAACAGAGAAAAAATTGCCCGCCTCATCATCACCCAAAAGTGTTATTATATCACCGTTTTGCGCCTCTATATCACCAATATCAAACATCATTTGATCCATGGTAATGCGCCCGATTTGATTAATAATTTTACCGTTCAAACTTGCTTTAATCTTTCCTGATAGCGACCTTGAAACACCATCTGCATAACCAATCGGAATTGTTGCAACGCGAGTTTTTTTATCTGCCTTAAAAATATGACCATAGCTGACCCCTTCACCCTTTTCTATTGTGTGAATGTTTGTAATTCTGCCTTTTAGACCTATAACCTGTTTTAAATCAGGCAACATTGAGTTTTTAGGATTTTTATAGCCCAAGGGTGTTAAACCGTATAAAATAATACCCAGACGCAACATGTTGTATTTTAAATCGCCATAAAAAAGGCTGGCTGCGGAATTTGAACAGTGGACAATCAAATTGGTTGTGTCTATAGAATTTATTACGTATTTAAAATTTTCAATTTGTTTATTTATGATTTCAGGGTTTTCAACATCTGCAAAATGCGTAAAAATACCCCTTAAATCAAGGTATTTTGCCTCTTTTGCCTTGTTAAAAAATTCTATTGCATACTTTGGACTTATACCGATTCTGTTCATGCCTGTATCTATTTTTATATGAGCTTTTAATTTCTCACCGCCCAAACGCTCGCTAATCAAGCGCGCCGCCTCAAGATGTTCATCAGAGAATATAGACACAGTTATGTCATTTTTTATTGCTGTTTCATAAGACCAAATAGGAACCGAACCAAGTACCAAAATCGGCGCTGTGATTTTATTTTGCCTTAACTCAAGTGCTTCATCTATACTTGCAACGCCAAAAACATCTATCCCGCAAGCCAAAAGCGTTGGCGCACACATAACCGAGCCATGCCCGTAAGCGTCTGCCTTAATAACCGCAAGCAATTTAACATCGTTATTTTTGTTATCTTGAAAAATTGCTTTTTTAATTTGCAAAATGTTATATTCTAAATTACCCAAATTCACCTCGACCCAAGCGTCGCGGTGTTTATTTACAAAACTGCCTCTAAAATTTTGCATTTTTTAAACTAAGCTCCAGCGTATTTTCCATTAACATGGCGATTGTCATAGGTCCAATCCCACCGGGGACAGGAGTTATAAGGGAGGCAACTTTTGAAACTTCCTCAAAATCAACATCTCCCTTGATTTTTCCGTTTTCATCGCGCGAAATTCCGACATCAACCACAACAGCGCCCGATTTGACAAAGTCTTTTGTCACAAGCCCTTTTATACCTGTCGCGCTGATTAAAATATCCGCCGTTCGCGCAATTTGCGGCAAATTTTTTGTTTTTGAATGTGCAACCGTAACTGTGGCATTTTGCTCTAAAAGCAAATGAATTAAGGGTTTACCCACCATATTAGAGCGCCCTATAACAAGTGTATTTGCGCCTTGAATTTGCACGTTATATTTTTTTAGGAGCTTTATAACACCCTTTGGAGTGCATGAAATTGCATAAGGGTTTGAATTTGTCAAAAGTCTGCCACAGTTTATGGGGTGAAAACCGTCTACGTCTTTTTTTGGATCAATAAGCTCTATAAAGTCTTGCGAAACAAGGTGTTTGGGCAATGGCAGCTGCAATAAAATCGCGTCTGTGTCCTCGTCTAAATTTAAGTTTAAAATTAAATCCTTTAGTTCGTTTGAACTTGTATTTTCTTTTAAACGATAGGTTTTTGAAATAAATCCCAGCTCTTGTGCGGTTTTTTCCTTGTTGTTGACATAAATTTGCGATGCTGTGTCATTTCCGACAAGAATTACCGCCAAAGAGGGCTTTTTTTGCAACTTTTCAACTTTTAGTTTAATCTGAGCAAGAATTTCTTTTGAATATTCCCTGCCATCCATTATTTGAGCCATTTAAGCACCTCCTGAAACATCTTGCGGGAGATTTAGGCGCGGATAAAAATCTTTAATTATCTCTTTTACTTTTTCATAGCTCACTTCATCGCCTAAATCTTCTATTATACCAAGTAAATTAAGATTATTCAGGTTTATTTGCTCTACAAATTTATTTAAACTTTCTTTTTTAGCTTTATTTAAAATCACCCCAAATTGCCCGTCAGCGGCGTATTTTTTAGAAAAGTCATAAATTTCGCCTGCAAGGTGAATAGATTTTTGGTTAGGATTAGTGACAATGATTGAGGTATCAATAGGGTAATCCACAAGCAAATTTAAGTATTTCAGGTCAAATTCACAATCAAAAATCACAAAATCGTATCTGTCGACCAGTTTTACAAGCGCGTCGTTCATCTGTTTTGTAATAGGGCAACGACAGTCTTTTGAAGCAACAAACCAAGATACTATAATATCTGTGTTATCTTCTACTTCCTCTAAAATATCCTCAAGCGCCCACTCAATGTATTCTTGCTTTGTCATGCCCTTTGGTATGCCTGTTTTGTACTCATGTTTACCCGAGCGAATACCGTATATTGTATTTCTTGATTTTAAACCGAAACTGCTTGCAAGCTCGCAGGTAAGGTCATTATCCACAAGCAAAATTGAGCATGAGGGGAAATATTCTCTTAAAAGAGAACAAAAAGCCCTTGTCAGAGTAGTTTTACCGCTTCCGCCTTTACCCAAAAGTGCAAGAGTATGTGTCATAAAAGCGCACCACACCTTTCTTTAAGTCGTTGCGAAAGTTCGCGCGTAAGTCTTAGCGCCTTTAGCGCACCCTCATCGTCAAGTGAGCCGCAACCGCAAGAAGGAGTTATAAAGGACTGTTTTAAAAGCAAATTTTTATCAATTCCTTTTGATGTAAAACATTTTATCGAATCGTCAAATTTTTGCTCAAGTGTATTCAATTCAAGGTTTTTTAACTCGTCTTTATCCAAAGTCGGAACAATTCCGAAGGCAAATATACCGCCTTTTTCAAGGAATGTTTTTGCGCTTTGGGCATAATTTGCAACACTTTGCGAATACGAATAAGCGTCAAAGTTAACAATATCAACGCCGCACAAAAGAGCAATCTCCCAATCCGTTTTACCGCAACAGTGCACACCGCATATAGCACCAAATTTTTTCAAGTCATCTGCAATAATTTTGAGCATTTCAACTACATCGGAACTTTCAACCGACAAAAACGCGCAAGAGCCGACTTGCGAAATTGAAGGCTCATCCATAAAAATTATTGACTTTGCGCTTGGAGCAGCCTTTTTAAACTCTTTAACCTGCCAAAGTGCTTTTAAAGAGAGAGTTTTAATGCAAACATCCTTTAAAACATCGTTGTAATAGGCACATTTGCCCTCGTTATCCGTTATTGAAGTTGAAAAAGTAAAAGGGCCGGTTATTGAACCTTTTACAAAATCAGGGTTATAATTCTTTAATTCATTTAAAAATGGTGCAAGAGAATTGGAATTTGGAGGCAAAATCGCATATTTATCAAGCGTTTGTTCGCATTGAATTAAATCATCCGCACTTATAACGCTTTCATAATCAAAAAATAATTCTTCAAGAGCAATGAAAAATTCTTCACTCTCAGGATTTAAAAAATATTTATCGCCGTCAAAGCTAAGTCCCGCAAGGTTTTGGGTGTATTGAAACACCATATCTTCCTCGCGTGCAAAATGCGGCAACTGTGGCCAAAAAGGTATGCTTTTAAATTCCTTAAAAATGTAATCCAGTGCTTGTTTTGGTGCATTTTCACCCTTAAAAGGCAAAGAACCGATTCCTGTATAATTTAAAGTTAACTCGCTCATAGGATTATTTTATTATAAAATTAAAAAGAAGTAAAACTGTGAAAAAGAGGTAAATATGGCACAAAAAAAGGAATATAAAAACATTTTACTTGTAAACTGGGGCGGCATAGGAGATGAAATACTTTTTATGCCGGTTATAAAAAGCCTTAAAGAAGCTTTTAAAGAGTGTAAAATTACACTTGCACTTGAACCTCGAAGTGCAAGCATAGTACAACTTTGCCCCGATATTGACGACACAATAAAAGCTGACATAAAAGCAAAAGGCATAAAAAAATATATAAATATTTTTAAATTTTTAACTAAAGTTTGGACTAAAAATTTTGATGTTGTAATATCAAGCGGAAAATCCCCGCTGGTAGCTATTTTACTTTTTTTAACGGGAATATCCGAGCGCATAGGTTTTAAATCCAAAACTTCTTTTTTGCTTACAAAAAGTGTAGAGCTTAATGAAAATCAATATGCCTCAAATATGTATCACGACTTAATTTCACCAATTTGCAATTTAGCTTGTGAACTTCCCAAAATTGCAATTGATGAAAATTATATTTTGCCGCAAAACCTGACAAAAGGCGAGTTTGTGGCAATTCACCCCGGAGTGAGCAAAATGAGCATTAGCAAAAATATTCTAAAATGTCCGAATTTGGATTTTTGGCAAAATTTAATCACAGGGTTGCTTGAAAAAGGTGAAAAAGTTGTACTTTTTGGCACTCGTGACGATGAAGAACTGATTTTGAAAATTGTAAGCAGTGAAAAAATCACATCAAATCAAAATTTTATAAATTATTTTAACAAAACAAAAAGTTTGCTTGATATGGCAAATATTTTTAACAAGGCAAAGTGCGTAATCTGTGCGGATTCTGCCCCAATGCATGTGGCAGTAGGCACAAATGTTAAAACTTTTGCAATTTTTGGTCCGACAAACGAAGAAAAGCTTTTACCGAAAAATGAAAAATTCTGCGTAATAAAAAATAACATTCCATGTCGCCCGTGCTTGTGGCACAAAAGGTCGCAAAACTGTAAAGACAGCGGTTGTTTAAACATTGATTATAAAGAAATAATAAGTAAAATCTAGCCTCAATTTGATTTTAAAGCGCCATTAGTGTAGAATTTTCTTAGGTTTTGAGAAAATGAGGCTACATAATGAAAAAGATATTTTGCTTATTGCTTTTAGGTTTGTTAATGTTTAGCACTGCTGCAGTGCGCGCTCTTGAAGTTACAGATGTACAGAATGACCACTGGGCGGCATCACAAATTGCAAATGCTCTAAACAAAGGCTACATGGGTTTTCAAAGCGGCTACAGCTTTGCCCCTGACTCCACTATTTTAAGAAGTGAATTTGTACATTCTATGCTAAAAGTAATCAGAAGTGAAGATATAATGACAGACGGGTCAACAAAGTTTAAAGACGTTGACTCATCTACCCAATACGACCAAAGTATTTTAACATCAGAACAGTTAAGATTGATTTTCGGCTATCCTGATTACACTTTTAAACCTGAACAGCCCATTTTGCGCTCTGAAGCAAACGCAGTAATAGCAAACGTTACAAAGGGTTTCTATGGCGACATCAACGTTCTTAACGGTTTTGCCGATGCAGATCAAATACCCAACTGGGCAAAATATTCATACATTAAAAACGTTGTTAACAATCTTTATGTAAATTATCCCGACCCTTCATATTTTAGACCAAACGACTATTTAACGCGTGCTGAGGCGGCGGTTTTACTTACACAAGTTGAAAAACAATTAAACCTTGTTGAAGATAAATACAAAAAAACAGCAGAAAAAACAAAAACCGAGTTTTTAGGCACAAATACCCTAAAGCTTGTTGAAGGCGCACCAAGAAACACTGTTAGTCTGTATAACACAAAAATTGTTATAGAAGCGGGAAATGTAATTTTGGCAAAGCCGGCTCAAAAAATCGACAGCAAAAAGCTTGAAATAGGCGACCAGCTTGTATTTGTTGCCCCAACAGACGTATACACTCAAGAAGGCACATTCCTCTACCCTGCAGGTACCCAATTTGTAGCTGATGTACAAAAAATTAAACGTACACCTTTCAGACTAAGAAAGCAAAAAAATCTTATAGTTTTAAGAAAATTCTACATACCAAGCGGAGTAAGCCATGAAATGGCAGGTGTAACATACACTACAGATAAAGGCAAAATTGTTACCACAAAAACAGTTGACAAAAAAAGCCCCGTAAAAGAAAACTACTTTGAAGACACAAAAACAGCTACTGAAGCTGACTTTAGAATCAAATACACAGATAAATTATCCCCTGTTGTTAAATACGACCTTGACGGGGATGAAATTTGCTACATACTTTTAACGGGTGATATGGTTATTCCAAACGAACACTACTGGCAATTTGAAGTTGAAGATGAAGGTGACAGTGTTGATGATTCTATTAACACTCACGAAGATATGTAGAATATAAAAAATAATCAAACGGCGCCTAGATAAGCGCCGTTTTTTTAATCTTAATTAAATCTTTAAGGGTCAAATCCCTTGGCGAACCTGTTTCTGTTGAATGCTGCCTTAAAAGGTAAGAAGGGTGCAAAATAGGGATAAATTTAATTCCCTCGTAACCTTTTATATTTTCAAAAAACTCTCCGCGAACTTTTGAAATTTTGAGTTTTTTATCCAAAAAACTCTCCATCGCGGTCGCGCCGCAAAGCACAATAATTTTTGGCTTAACTGTGTTGATTTGAGCTTGCAAAAACCTCTCGCAGGCTGCTTTTTCTTCTTTTGCAGGTTTTCTGTTCTCAGGCGGTCTGCACTTTATAGTATTTGCAATATATAAATCTTCATTTCTGTTAATTCCTGCCAACTTTAAAAACTCGTTTAAAAGTTTCCCTGCTCTACCTACAAAAGGCTTACCCTGCTTATCTTCATCAGCTCCGGGGGCTTCACCTATGAGCATAATTTTTGCCTTATTTGAACCGTCAGAAAATACAACATTGTTTCTTGAAATGTAAAGAGGGCAGCTTTTGCACTGCTGCACCTCTTTTTCAATATCTTTTAAATTTTCAAAACTCATTAGTTTTTATATTCCTTTTCAAAACCAAAAAGCGAAGATACACTTTTATCATCGTGAATTCTTGAAATTGCTTCGCCCAAAAGCGGCGCAATGCTGAGTTGTGTAATTTTTGTCGGAATAAACTCATTTTTCAAAGGAATCGTATTTGTAACAATAACTTCTTTAATAGGCGCTTCGTCAAGTCTTTTCAGCGCAGGGCCCGAGAATACAGGGTGGCAAGCACAAACGTAAACTTCCTTTGCACCTTCTCTTATAAGAAGTTTTGCCGCCTCACAAATTGTTCCTGCCGTATCAATCATATCATCAAACATAACGCAGACTTTACCTCTGACATCACCTATAACATGATCTGCAATTGCAACATTGTGCTTGTCGCGGCGTTTATCAATGATTGAGAGAGGACAATTAAGAGCTTTTGCAAAAGCACGCGTTCTTTGCACCCCGCCTGTATCGGGAGATACAGCCATAAGAACATCTGAGGGTATGTTTAAGTTTTTAATATAATCAACAAGAACAGGGGTTGAGTAAATGTGATCAACCAAAATATTAAAGAAACCTTGGATTTGACCTGTGTGCAAATCCATTGCAAGCACTCTGTTTGCGCCTGCCGTTGTTAGAAGATCCGCAACCAACTTAGCCGTAATTGCTTCCCTGCCTGATGTTTTTCTGTCCTGACGGGCATAACCGTAGTAGGGAATAACTGCAGTAATCGTTTTTGCACTTGCACGTTTAAACGCGTCAATTATAATTAAAAGCTCCATTAAGCTTTCATTTACGGGATTACAAACAGGTTGAACAACAAAAACGTCATCACCGCGAATAGAGTCTTGAATTTGAACATAAATCTCGCCGTCAGAGAAATTTTTAACAATCATAGGCTCAACGGTTGTACCTAAATATTGGGCAATTTCTTGAGCCAAAACAGGATTTGAACGACCTGAAAAAAGTTTTATGTCATGTGTGGGCAAAACGGTATTTTGCGGTTGTTCCATAGTTTCAAGCCCTAATTTCATTTTTAATTATCTCCTTTGTTTAGTAATTTCTTTTGTTTTTCAACCCAGTCGGGATACTCTTTTTGAGGCGTTCTGCAAAGTGCAAGAGAATTATCCCCTACATTTTTTGTAATAACGCTGCCTGCACCTACAAAAACGTTTTCACCAAGTTCAACAGGCGCAACAATTACGGTATTTGAACCGACTGAAACACCATCTTGCAATATCGAGCGTTTTTTCTCTTTTGTAATTGAATTGTAATTTGCAAAAATCGTACCTGCGCCGATATTAACATTTGAACCCAAAGTTGCATCCCCAACATAAGATAAATGTGAAACATTTGTATGAGAGCCGATTTTAGCGTTTTTCAATTCAACAAAATTACCGATTTTTGAATAATCGCCGACTTCAACATTACCTCTGAAATGCGAAAAAGGCCCAATTTTGCAATTGGAACCGATTTTATTTTTGCCGTTTATATATGTATTCGGGTAAATTACTGTATCTGCACCGATTTGCGTATCTGGAGATATTGAAGTCGAAAGCGGATCAACAATTGTAACACCTGTTTCCATTAACTCGTCAAGCTTTTCGTTTTTCATAATTAAAGTTGCCTGAGCAAGCTGTGAACGAGAATTTATGCCTAAAGTTTCATCAGGGTTTTTAATTACAAACGAAACAGCCTTTTTGCTTTTTTCTTTTGCCCAGCAAACTATATCCGTCAGGTAATATTCACCTTGAGAGTTGTTGTTTTTAAGCTCACCAAAGGCATCTTTAACACTTTCCCATTTAAGGCAATAAACACCCGCGTTAATTTCTTTTATGGCTTTTTGCTCATTGTTTGCGTCTTTTTGTTCAACAATAGCCTCAATGCTGCCGTCTTGCGCGCGAACTATTCTGCCGTAACCGTAAGGATTTTCAAAAATCGCGCTCATAACGGTAACATCTGCATTGTGTTCAAGGTGATATTCAACCATAGCGCGCATTGTAGAGGCTTTTAAAAGCGGAGTATCTCCGCAAGTTATCAAAAGTGTTCCGCAGAAATCTTTTAATACAGCTGCTGCCATCGAAACCGCATGACCTGTACCCAACTGTTCTTTTTGAAGAGCACAAGTAACGTTTTCATATTTTTTTAAATAATTTTCAACTTCATTAGCACCATGACCAACAACTACAATGCTTTGAGTATTATTTTGCGGATAAATATCGTTTATTGCATCTACAACCCAACCTACAAGAGGTTTTGAGAATATTTCATGCAAAACTTTCGGCTTGGATGATTTCATCCTTGTACCCTTGCCTGCCGCAAGAATTACCGCCTTAAAGCTTGTTTTGCCGTTTAACATTGGGGACGCCTTATTTTTTCATACTTGTTACAAAAAAATTCTCTCATGAAGTTATGTAAATTTAAAGTTTTTAAATCAATATTATGAACATTTTTTTACAAAAGAATGTATAATTGAAAAAAAGGAGAAAATAACTATGAAATCTGATGCAATTAAAGAGGGTATGGCACATGCACCGCACAGAGCACTGCTCTATGCAGGCGGCTTGAGCGATAAAAATATTAAAAAACCCTTTATCGGCATTGCAAGCTCTTTTTCAGACCTTGTCCCCGGACATGCGGGAATGAGGGATTTAGAGCGACAAATTGAAAAAGGCATACACTCAAACGGTGGTCAGGCTTATATTTTTGGAACTCCTGCGATTTGCGACGGCATTGCCATGGGTCATAGCGGCATGAGATATTCTCTGCCAAGCCGAGATTTAATTGCAGACTGTGTTGAAGCAGTAGCAGCCGCACACCAGCTTGACGGGCTTGTACTTTTAACAAATTGCGACAAAATCACCCCAGGGATGTTAATTGCAGCGCTAAGACTTAACATTCCGGCAATTATTGTAACTGCAGGACCTTCTTTAGAGGGTCAGTGCAAAGGCGAAACTTTAACGTTTATAAGAGGCTCCTCTGAAGCTGTCGGACGCTACAGGGCAGGAGAAATAACCGCAGAAAAACTTTGCGAGATGGAACACTACGCATGTCCGACTTTTGGCGCATGCCAAGGATTATACACCGCAAATACTCTTGCATGTTTAACCGAGGTTATGGGAATGAGTCTTGAAGGTTGTGCAACCGCCTCTGCCGTAAGCTCTAAAAAGCGTCGCATTGCTTTTGATTCGGGTTATACGGTTGTAGATTTGGTGAGAGAAAATATTTGCCCGAAAGACATTATTACACGCGATTCCCTAAGAAATGCAATTGTAGTGGATTTAGCGCTTGGCGGCTCGACAAACTCCATTTTACACTTACTTGCAATTGCAAACAGCGCGGGAATTAACCTGACACTTGATGATTTTGAAGAATTAAGCTTTAAAATTCCGCAAATTATTAAACTTGACCCCTCATCAACCCTTACAATGACTGATTTAGACAACGCAGGCGGCATTTCGGGCGCACTTAAAACAATCTGGGGTCACACGGATGAACTTAAAAACACGCCTAATTTATCGGGGCAAACGGTTGAAGAACGCGCAAAAAATGCCTGGGTTGACAATACCGTCATTAAACCCTTTGACAATCCCATTACCAAAAACCCCGGCCTTGCAATACTCCATGGTAATTTAGCCCCTCTGGGTGCGGTTGTTAAAATCTCTGGTGTAGATGAAAGCGTCTTTGAATTTGAAGGAACGGCACGTGTTTACGAGCGCGAAGAGGACGCCATGAAAGGTATTGAAACGGATGAAGTTGTTGCAGGCGATGTTGTTGTTATTAGAAACGAAGGCCCCAAAGGCGGCCCCGGAATGCGAGAAATGCTTGCTCCCACATCACTTTTAGTAGGCAAAGGGCTTGGCAAATCTTGCGCTTTAATCACTGACGGCAGATTTTCAGGCGGCACAAGAGGATTATGCATTGGTCACATTTGTCCCGAAGCTCCCGAGGGCGGCATTATAGGGCTTATTAAAAACGGTGATAAAATAAAAATCGACATAAACAAAAGAACTATTGATTTAATGGTGGATGAAGAAGAGTTGGCGCAAAGGAAAAAAGATTTTGTACCTGTTAAAAAGGAAATCCCGAGAGGTTTTTTAAGCAAATATGCAAAAACCGTAAAAGGTGCAAATGTAGGCGCTATCACAGATTAACATTTAAAAACGGGGCCTTTAGACCCCGTTTTTATTTTACTTTTTTTGAAATACTGTGACGCTTTTTGTATAAAATAATAAAAAACACAACAATAACAAGGGTTGCGCCAAGAATTATAAGCTCCAAATGGTCTTTTATTTTTTCTCCAAAGAGCATAAGGACAATGCTGACTATAAAAAATCGCATACCGCGCCCTATTATTGAAGATAGAGTGAACGCAACTAAATTCATGTTTAAAATTCCGCTTGCAATTGTAAAAACTTTATACGGAATAGGGGTAAAAGCTGCAAAAAATACCGCTTGCACACCCCATTTATTATATAGCGTTTCAACTTCATTAAATTTTTGCAGCGCATTTTTTAACTGTTTTCTTTTTTGCACACCGTCTTTTTTTCTTGACAGAGCGGTCAAAATCCATATAAAAACAGGTCTGCCGCCAAATTTACCTATCCAGTAGCCCACCACACCGCCAAAAGCAGAGGCTATTGTACAAATGAACGCATAATAAAGCGCGCGCTCGGGTTTAGCCAAATCCATGGCAATAAGCAAAAAGTCAGGGGGCGGAACAAGGAAAAAACTTTCTATGAAAGAATTCAGAGCAAGCCCCACAGTACCCAGGCTCTGAAAATATGTGCCCATTGTGTTAAAAATTTGCATTATACCCTCTCTTTAAAAAACTCATCCACATGTCTTGAAATTTTGCCGCCCTTTAGTGCGGTTGCGCGCACTGTTGCGCTTGTAGAGAGCTTTTTTGTATCCTCTATATAAATTTCCTGCAAAAAAGTAACGGTTGTTTTTGTCAAATCTATTATTTTTGTCCTTAAAACGCACTCGTCCATAAGCTTTGCGCTGAATTTATATTGAATATCCAGCTCTATTACAGGCATAATAACGTCTTGCTCTTTTTGCAGTTTATCAATTTTAATACCATAGTCCTCTAAAAGCTCTACTCTGCCCATTTCCATATATCGAAGATAAGCCCCGTGCCACATTACGCCGTAGGCGTCTGTGTCTGCGTATTGGACTTTAAACCTCATAATATTTTCAATCATTTTTTATCCTCATATTTTTGGTAAGTTACAAACGACGGCGGCTTAATAACCGTTCTTACCAAAATTACATTTTCTCTGCCAAAACCCGTTAGTGTAATTGTTTGAATTTTATCGTCAGATTCAACAAGAATACTGCCTGTTTGCGGTTTTTCAAAAACGTATGCGGGAAGTTTTTTGTCGAAAGGGTTTTTATCAAGGGTGTTTAATTCTTCCAGAGTTTCTTTTGCAACAATGGAGGCTTTTTTGTCTTTTTCTTCATTAAAATTTGCAAGTGCTTTAGATGTGAAAACCGCAGCATTTGCGCATACTTTTGCCGCACGCCTTTTATCAAATGAGCTTGTAAAATAGGGGGTCAAATACAAACCGATACACAAAAGGAGTATAATTATAACCGCTATTTCAAGTTTTGCCAATTTATTCATCTCTACCTCTATTTTTGAATAATTAAAAACGATTTTACTTTTCTCTGTTCATTATTTGAAGAAAAAATCTCATTGTCCGCGTAATTCAGTGAGGTAGAAGGCCCTCCGTCAAAAGCCATGATTTTATCAAAGTTGAATTTTTTTAATTTTTGTCCTACCTCAGGTATTGTTACGGGGGCAAAGTTTGTAAATATTATAACGTATAAATCATTATTTTTAAGTGCGACAACCGTACGAGCTCTTTTTTTAAGCACGTGGGCACTTTGAATAACAGGATGACCCGTATCATCGTATTTTACAAAACCCTCTTTTTCAATACAGTTATCAGGGTAAATCATAGGGCCGCCGCCAAGCGCATGCAATATTTCATAGTCTTTTGGCGCAGAATCAAAATGATGTGCTATGTCAAATTTTAAAACGTCTGTTAAATTGTGCTTATAAATCCTTAATTCACTTCTGTTTATGACATTTTCAACCCTTTTTTCATCGGATAATTTTTTAATCATCTCAATGGATTCAAAGGGTGTACCCACCTCTTTTTTATCAATTGTTACATAAGAAACCGATTTTGAAGTATTGGGATCAAAAAATCCGCCGTTTACCACAAGTTCAAAATTGTTTTGTTTAAAAACCTCTCTTGCGGTTTTTAAACCGTCTTGAACAATATAGGGGCGAATTCTGGGCGCTAATTCTTTCAAATCGATTTTATAGAGATAAAATTTGCCTTTTTTATCATATTTTACATCAATACCATCTTTTGCAAACGCCGCATTTGCAACTAAAAACACAATAAATATTAAAAATATTTTTCTAAACATTACAAATCCCTCGCCTTTTTAATCACAAAAATTGCCGCCACAAAAACAATTATGGGAAATGCAGCTGCCAAAAACGGGAATAACACGCCCTTTTGCGCCAAAAGGTCAAAAAACGGCAGGGTAATATAGTAGGCAAAAATCATACCTACGCCTATTGTAAAACCTACAAGCCTTTGAGAGCGCGGAGGAGAAAAGCCCAGCAAACACCCTATTGCAGCAAAAATCACACAGGTTAGAGGGTGCAAAAACCTCTGATAATATTTTGTGAGCATAAAGTTATGCTCGTCTGTGTATTCCTGTTTTTTAAGCAGTTTTACATATTCACCCAGCTCTTTATTTGTATACGACCTGTCGCGGCGCGTTGCGTTTTTCATTAACTGAAATACTTCATCAGACAATTTTTCGTTTAAAATTGGGTAATCTCCCACCTCTTTAATTTCCTGATAAATACCTTTTGGATTTATGCTGTATTGCTTAGCATCTTTTAAAAGCCATTTATCGGGGAGTTTTAGTGCATAGGGCGCAAAAATTATACTGTTAAACATTTGCGCATCAGCGTATCTGTTAGGCGAAAAATTAAGCAAAATAAGGTTTTTAATCTCTCTTACGCTAAAATTTGAAACTATCAGTCCTTGTTTGGGTTTGTTGTCATTATCTTTTATAATGTAGACAAAATGAACGTCATAGCCGCCTGCCTCACCTGCTTTTGCAGATGTATAGGGAATGAATTTGTCATTTACCACATAACAAAAATATGCAAGTATAACCCCCAAAACAAGCACAGGCGCCATAATACGGTTAAAAGAAAGCCCTACACCTCGAAAAATACTTAGTTCCGAATTTTTTGAAAGAGTATCAAAAGTAAACAAAGAACCAAGCAGAATACCTACAGGAATAGCCTTTGCAAGGACTTTCGGTATTTCATAGAGTAAAAGTTTTGTAGCCTGAATTATCGGCATATGCTCTATTAAAATTCTTTTTATAGTTCTAACAAGCGTTTCAGGCGCAATCCAAACAATTATAAATAAAAACAGACACACAAGCGTTGCCATAAGCACTTGTTTAAAAATATATTTATCAAAAATTGTAAGTTTTAATTTATTCATTAAAGCGTAAAATCTTTTCCTAAGTAAAATTCTTTTGCCACAGGGTCAACAGCTACATCTTGAGATTTACCCGAGATTTTTATTTTGCCGTCAAAAATTACATAAGCTCTGTCGGTAATAGATAGAGTTGCTTTTGGGTTATGGTCCGTAATAAGCACCCCAATGCCTTTTTCTCTTGCAAGTTTATAAATATTTTCCTTAATTTCACCTATTGCAATAGGGTCAATACCTGTAAAAGGCTCATCCAACAATATAAAGTGAGGTGTTGCAGCCAAGGCGCGTGCAATTTCTACCCTTCTTCTCTCACCGCCGGAGAGTGACACAGCTGAAGCTGTTCTGAGTTTTTTAACGCCGAATTCTTCCAATAAATCTTCAAGCTTTTGGGCTTTTTGCTCTTGATTTAGCGAATCGTTCATCTCCAAAACCAGTTTCAAATTATCCTCAACAGAGAGTTTTCTAAAAATCGAAGCTTCCTGAGGCAAATACCCTATACCTTTTTTGGCACGCTCATTCATGGGCATTTGTGTTATTTCAATTTGTGATTTGTTTTTTTTGTTTTGTAAAAAGATATGCCCCGAGTTTGCCTTTACAAGACCCACAATCATATAAAAAGTTGTGGTTTTACCTGCTCCGTTTGGACCCAAAAGCCCGACAACCTCTCCTTTGTTGACTTCAAATGATACATCGTTTACAACAGAGCGATCACCGTATATTTTTATCAAATTATTTGCAATAATTCTCATCTGAATTTCTCTTTTTAATTAATTTTTAAATAATTATAAAACAAACACCCTCAAATAAAAAGGCAATTTTGTTTTTTTTGGTGTTTTTATTAAAATATATCACTATATTTTATAAGGGAAGAAATGGGAATTTTAAATTCAATCGGGCAGGTAATATCAAACAGGAAAAATTTTAAAACTTGGGAAGAAAATCAAAACGATAACAATGCAAGAAGAAAAGCTCTTGCCCAAACAAATCCAAAAAGCGCCCAAGAACTGGAAAAAGCAAAAAGGCAGGGTAAGGTCATAATGGATATTATTGATATCATGGACGCTCACTCTGAAGATGTTGCAGAAAATACAGAAACGGCAACAGTCCCGTTTCAGGCTCTTGTTCCGTATTTTGCCACGTTATTATCATCTGCAATAAGCGGAAAATTTGTAATGTTTCCCGCACAAAATGCTTTAAACAAAGCATATTCCGAATTTGTAGACAGTGAACAAGTTAAAAATCTTGTCAAAAAAGTAGCTGAATATGCACAAAAAAATAATATAGAAGATTTGGAATACTTTTGTGGTTTTGATTTTTTGTCAAAAAATAAAATGGATTTATTAAAAAACATAGACGATGATGAAATTAAAACTGTTTACAAAACGGTAAGCGAGCTTGTTGAAAAATACAAAAATAACCCCGCAGTTAAAAATTACGGTAAAAAACTGGGGCTTACGGTATTAATACCGATTGGTGCGCTTATTTCAAGCTCTATAGCCTCAACAATATTTGCAACAAAATTACAGGTAAACTCCTCAAGAATTGCTCGTTGGCAATCAAGAGAACAACTGAAAGACCCTAAATACTTTGTGGAATATACGCCTGAGCAAATTGAAAAAGCGACACAAATTGTTGAACAAAAAGAAAAAGAACAAAAAGGCTTTAGTTTAAAATTATTCAATAAAAAAGAAAAAGCATCTTTAATTCAAGTCATAAAAGACAATAAAAAATATAAAGAGTGGAAAAAAACAGATAAAGACGAGTCTAAACTTGTTCAAAGAGAACTGAGTCAGGAAGAACTCCAACAAGCACAAAAAGACAAAGAAGTAATACAGAGAATTACAAAAATAATCAACAATAAAGCGGAAGATTATTCCGAAAACATGGAAGTTGCAGCAGATACCCTTATTGTCGGAACACCGTTTTTAGGCAGTGCCGTGGGTGCAATTATAGGTTTTATCGGCAATAAAACAGGTATATTGGATAAAGTTGCAAAAGGCGGTTTAGATAACCTAATAAAAGATTTAGACAAAACAAGTGCAGATAAAATTAAAAAAGCACAAGAAACCTTAAAAAATCTTGCAAAAGATACTCCCGAATACAAAAAAGCAACTACGGAATTAATAGGAAGTATTTTAAGCGCAAGTTTTGCAAATACAAAAGGCACAAAATCAGATGAAATCTTAAAAAAAGCCAAAAAAATATTGAATGCCTTTATGTCAACAAAACTAAGCCGAAACGTGCTCTTTGGAATAGTTGGCGGCATTATGACAACGACGTTCGGTCTTATAATCAGTTTAAAACTGCAAAAGGCCTCAGCGCGTGCAGGCAGATTTTTAGCAAAACGCGAACTTGAAAAAGACCCGAATAATTTTATCGGATACTCTGATGAGGAGTTAAAATCGGTTCAAGACGTAAAAGCTCAAAAAAGACCTTTTGGTGAAAGATTTAAGGAATATATTACATTTTTACCAAGGGTAATAGGAGAGTATTTTGATTACCAAAAATATTTAAAAACAACAGCTGCAAAAAACAGAGCCATAAGAGAAGAACTTATAAAAACAGATGTAACGGACGAACAATTAAGGGAAGCTAAAAACCTGCAGCGCAAAATGTTTAACACATTTGAAAAAGTGGACGACAAATCACAAGAATACTCTGAATCAATCGAAGCAGCTACTGAAATTGCAAAACCTGCTGTTGCAATGTTAGGTATGTTTAGTTTACTTTCTCCTGCACTATTTGTATCCGTTCAGCTTGCAAGGGGCAAAATAAAAGCAGGCAACGTCCTTGAGAAAGTAAGTAAATTTTTATCCGACAAAACAGGCTTTTTAAAGGGCAAAATCATAGGAAAATATCTTGATAACGTAAATCAAAATATTATAAAAGGCACCCAAAAAATGAGTGCGGCAACTACAGATGTTGCAAGCGAAATAAAAATCAATAAAGCTGACTTTTTTGAGGGCATAAAAAGCATGCTTGAAATATTTAAAGATTCTCTTAAAGACCTTGACCCGCAAGACTTTAATAAAGCAATAGATTCTATGAAATTACCTGTGTATTTAAAACATGCAATGAAAGAATCAAGCCCCGAGCAAGTCCTTGCCATAATAGAAAATTTTGAAAAAATTGGAAAAAATATTCCTCAGGACAAATTAAACGAAATATTAGACTCTTATATAAAAATGGCTGAAAAAAATCCGCAAGGTGCAGCAGAATTTTTAAAGGACCCTAAGAATTTAAGAAATATTTTCATAACAAAAGATGTTGCAAAATACGGCTCAATTGCTGCATCAACTTGGAGTGCGCTGACACTTGGTTTAACATATGCGCTTGAATCTTACCTTGCAAGTATGCAAAAACGCTCGGGCAGATTGGGCGTAATGAAAGCAATGGAAGAACTTGACGACCCGAGATATTATGCAAATATTGAACCTAAGGAGACAACGAGCGAACAAGAACAAACTGAAATAAAAAACAATAAATATTTGCTCTAAATATTTTTATAGTAAAATAACCATAAGGACACAAATAAGGAGATTCTTATGGGTATAATGGATGGCAAAAAAGGTATTATCTTTGGCGTATCAAACAAACATGGCATTGCAAATGCTATAGCAGAACAAATTTATGCTGCAGGAGGCGAAATCGCTTTCACTTACGCAAATGAAGCAATGGAAAAAAGAGTAAAACCTATAGCAGCTGAGATGAACGCTAAAATGTGCATAGAGTGCGATGTCACAAAAGACGAAGATGTTAAAAATGTTTTTGAACAATACGCTAAAATATA
>DVJQ01000054.1 GCA_018716625.1 Candidatus Galligastranaerophilus intestinavium
TTGCTCTTTTTGTAATAACGGGAGCTAAGAGTGTAAGTATCACAGAGATAATTAAAATTGATACAAGAAGTTCTGCTAATGTAAAAGCGTTTTGTTTTTTCATATTTATTCCTTATTTAGTTATTTTCAGATAACACAAAAGTAAACATAGGCTATAATTTTATACAATTAAAAGATTTACAGACAGGTTTTTAAACAGCTCTATAAAAACACAGCCCTAAAAACTGTCCAATTGCAATTAGCACCTTGGGTATTCATAACTTTCGTATCTTTCCTTAAAGTATGTATAACTTTCGTATCTTTTTGTCTACTATAGGATAACAATTTAGAACAAATTTGTCAAATTGTATCGAAATAAATTACAGTAAATATCGTATGTATAACATCAAAGATCTAATAAGGTTTTTACTTTTGAAAAATGGACTATCTATGCGAAAACTTGTCCAGAAAATGAATGAGGCCGGTTATGACGAAATGACAATAGGCGGCTTTTCAAAAATGTTAAAAACCGAATCAATAAAATTTACTAGAGTTCAGGAAATTTTGGACTTTTTGGGATACGAATTTAAGGTTGTAAAAAAAGAAAAAACAGAAACCGACACAGATATGGAGCTTTTAAACATCTAGTCAACGTTTACAGGCTCTCTGTTGATTGAGCGAATTGCTATTTTTGCATTTTGTACAAGCTCGGATTTTACACCCTCAAGTATCGTAATTTGTCGCAAAATATCAATTGTGCGTTTAAATGCGCGAACAACATCACCCTGAGAAAATTCGCTCTCACTAAACATTTGCTCCCAGGAGGCAATTGAAGATGTTTCAGGATTATCCGAATTTACCCAAAATTCGATAAGCGAACAAAAATGCGAGTGCAAGTTCATGGGATTTTCAATATTGTTGTCGCGCTCTAGAATATATATTTTTCTTCTTATATCCTTAATTTTACCGAGCACTTTGCGCACTTTTTGACATGGCGGATTTACAGGGCAATCGTCTTTTGTACGCATTTCCTCACATGCAAGAGCACAAATAACAGAGGCTAATTCGGACGGATTTAAATCATCTAAAAGACCGCTCAAGATAACCTCAGAAAGATACAGTTCGTTTTCACTCCTAAGCGCCATTGTAACCTTACCGCGCGAGGTGGGGAAATTATCCGCAAGATTGTCTGTAATTTCAAGAATATTTTTGTGGGCAAGGAATTTTTGCCAGTAGACATCTTTTTGAAATTCAATTTCTTTTTTAAGTTGACGCGCTTTTTTTTCATACCTTGCAAGCAATTCAAGCTCTTTTTTGTGTTTTTTATAGAGCTTGCAGGTGTCGCAACCAAAAAGTTCTATTTTTCTTCTTAATTCTTTTGATTTTTTGGCATACTCAAGCACCTCGGGCGCATTTTTGTTTGTTTTTCCCGCCTGACGCTTTAAAGTCTTGTATATTGTGCGAGTTTGAACATATATATTTTTCAGTTTGCCATACTCGATTAAATCTTCATTTTTAAAACCAAAAGGGCAGACATAATTCTTTGCAGCGTTAATAATATATTGGTATTCTTCCATTTGACTCAAAAGTGGAGAGATTCTGTCCGATGAAGAATAGTAACCGAAAGTTTTTAATATTAATTCTTTTGCCTCATCAAGACTGAATCTTTGCAAAAGATTCAACACCATTGAATAACAGGGAGAAAACTTACTCTCTAAAGGGTTGGCGTCCGATGTTGCAAGAGTAGCAACCTCCTGCGGAGTTTGAAAAGGAGTGCCTACAATAACAACATAGCCTATTTCATCCATGCCTCTGCGGCCTGCTCTGCCTGACATTTGCAAGAACTCATTTGCACTGAGCATTCTGTGTCCTTCGTCTGTGCGCTTTGAAATTGAGCTTATAACAGTAGTGCGAGCTGGCATATTTATGCCTGCTGCAAGCGTTTCTGTCGCAAAAACCATTTTTATAAGCCCTTGTTGAAAAAGTCTTTCAACCAAAAGTTTCCACCCCGGTAAAAGTCCGGCGTGGTGCGACGCTACACCTTTTTTAATAAGTTCAATCTGAGGATTGTTTTCCAAATACGGGTTTTCTTTTATGTACTCATCAACAAGGCTGGCGACCTTTATTGCTTCATCTTTTGTCAAAAGTTCCAAATTTGCACACTTTTGAGCATTTTCGTCACATTTTTTGCGAGAAAATGTAAAATAAATCGCAGGCAGCATATTTTTTTCTTTTAAAGCCAAAGTGATTGAAGCAACAGGATTTTTAACCGATGTTTTTTTATTGAAATATTTATACTTGCTCTCTGGTTTAATTTTTTTGTTCAACTTGCCATCAGGTGTTAAAAGGGGCAAAACCGTATCAGGCTTTGAGCTGTCATAGTAGTAAAATCTTAAAGGTACGGGGCGAAAATCCGTAAAGACATGTTCAGTTCCCGAGTGCACCGTATTAATCCAATTTGTCAGCTGTTTTGAGTTTTGAACGGTAGCACTGAGCGCGATTATTTGTATGTTTGTCGGACAGTAAATAATGCTCTCCTCCCAAACAGTGCCTCTTTGCTCATCGTTCATATAGTGAACTTCATCAAGCACGACATATTTTACATCTTTTAAATTGTCTTTAATTGTGCCAAAAGTCGTTCCATAAAGCATATTTCTGAAGACTTCCGTTGTCATAACAACAATTTGCGCGTCACGATTTATTGTAGTGTCGCCTGTTAAAAGTCCGACATTTTCTTCGCCATATTGGCGGGAGAAATCAAAATATTTTTGGTTTGACAGAGCTTTAAGAGGGGTAGTGTAAAAAATCCTTGTGTTATTTTCAAGCGCTAAATGTATAGCACTTTGAGCAATACAGGTTTTGCCCGCACCTGTTGGGGCGCAGACAACAACACTTTTACCGTTTTTAATATGCTCGATTGCCTCTTTTTGGAAATCGTCCAGCTCAAAATCAAATCCGTACATGGTTGTATTATTTTAACATAGAACTATCAGCCTTTACAACTACTGATATATAGGGCTTTGAGAAATATTTATTTGCAACCTCTAAAATATCACTTTGGCTGACTTCGTTTATTAATTTTTTATACTTCTCAAGGTAGTCAATACCGCGTTCGCTAATAGCGTAATAACCGAGCAATGAGGCATCATCCATATTTGTTTCAAGAGATATTAAAATATTACCCATAATTTTGTCTTTTGCCTCTTGCAGTTCCTTTTGCGTTACGTATTCTTTTTTTAAGATATTAATTTCATTTATCATGCCTTGTTTTGCAATGTCGATACTATTGTTATTTGTTCCGATGTATGCCACAAAACTGCCGTCTAATATATTTTGAAAAACAGTCGAACCTACAACGTATGCCAGACCTTTTTCATCTCTTAAATTTTGAAAAAGTCTTGAGCTCATACCCTCGCCCAAAATTGCGTTTATAACCTTGAGAGTTGCCATATCTTTTTCGTTAAATACAGGACAAGTTTTATAGCCTACAAAAACCCAAGCTGTTTGAGTATCAGGCTTAATTACAACAGAGTCAATATTTTTTTGAGGGGTAAATACATTTATTGTTTCTTCTTTAAAATTTATTTTTTTACCTTTTTTCGCCTTAAATATCGGACTTATTTTTGATATAATATCTTTTTCGCTGACATCTCCAACTATTGTTATTACAATATTTTCAGGATTTAAAACACTTTGATAATAACTTTTTATGTCATCAGGCGTAACGGAGGGGATTTTTTCCAAAAGATATTTTGAACTTTGACCGTAATATGAACCTTCAAAAGCAATTTTCTTAAATTCATCCAATCCTATTGAAAGAGCATTGTCTTGAATTTTTTTCAAGTCTGCCGTTCGCAAATTTTTGATTTTTTCAGTTTCGGAAGATGAAAATACGGGATTATTTACAACTTCGTCCAAAACCTCAAGAGCACTGTTTAATTCGTCTTTTGTTGTTTGCATGGCGATTGAGAAAGTATCCGAACCAGAGGAAAGCGAGAGCTTTATGCCTTTTTCATCAAGCAAATTCGCAAATTCCGAGTTTGAATATTTTTTTGTACCCTGTTTTGCAACAGACGCTGCAAGCATGCCTGTCGAGGGTATTTTTTCAAGTATTTTTGAACCTTTAGCCTCGATATCTATAGCAATAATTGAGTTAGATTTGCTTTTTTTGATAATTAAAATCGCACCGTTATCAAGAAGATATTTTGTAGCATTTGGTGTTTTTTCAAGAATTTTTGCTTCCGTCTGGACTTTTGCCGCAGCGGCAATTTGCGCTATTTCTTTTAAATTATTGCTCTTTGGTGTAACTGTCGATATAGCATATTTTGAAGTTGTGAGATATTTTTTTGCAACTCTAATTACATCAGAGCGGGTAACTTTTTCTATATTATTCAAGTAATTATCATAATAAGCGCACGAACCCCAAAAAGTGGTAAGATAGCCTAATTCATCCGATATATTTGAAACAGATTCACGAGAGTAGTATGTGTCTGTTTTTATCATGTTTTTTGCTTTGTTCACTTCAGCTTGGGACACTTCGCCATTTTGCACTTTTTTAATTTCTTCCAAAATTTCACCCTCGACTTCTTTTAGGTTTTTTTCATCGAGAGTTGCACTTATTGTAAAAAGCCCGTCATCCATAAAAGAAGAATTTGAAGCACTTATTGAATAGACTAAGTGTTTTTGCTCTTTTAGCATTTGATTTAATTTTGAACTTTTTGAATCACCCAAAATCGCAGCCAAAACATCAAGCGCATATGTATCTTTATCATCCTTAAATTTAGGAGCCTTAAAAGCAATGACCGCGTAAGCCTGATTTACGTCCATTTCATCACTAACACGTAAAATACTATCCAGCGGTTTAATTTTTGGGTACACCACCTCATTTGCAATTCTTAGCTCACCCTGAGGGGTAAAATACTGTTCAACTTTTTTAAGCGCATCATCAGGATCAATGTCCCCGACAATGACGGTTGTCATATTTGACGGTGTGTAAAATTTATTGTAAAAGTCAAGAATTTCTTCTCTTGTAATGGTTTCAATTACTTCTTTTTTGCCTATCACAGGTCTGAAATAAGGATGTTTAGGCTCTTTAGAGCCGTATATTAAACTAAAAAGGTTTTCCCACATTACATTTGTCGGGCTGTCTTTTCCTTTTGAAATTTCTTCAAGAACCACAAGTCGCTCTTTTTCAAGCTCTTTTCTTGGAATTAAAGGATTTAAAAGCATATCCGAGTGCAAAGACAGTGCAAGATCAAAGTCTTTAGAGGGGATTGTTATGTAATAATGAGTAAAGTCCTTACTGGTTGCAGCATTTGTATTTGCGCCTTTACTCTCAAGTATTCTGTCAAATGTGCCGGTCGGATTTTTTTGCGTTCCTTTAAAAAACAAATGCTCTAAAAAGTGCGCAACGCCCGAATTTTTATCATCCTCATTTATAGAGCCGGTTTTTATCCAAGTATTTATTGTGACAATAGGATTGTCACTTACTTTTTTTACAATTACGGTCTGACCGCTTTTAAGCTTTTGGCAAACGTAGTCTTTTGCCTGCACATCAAGTGTTAAACATAAGGAAAAAATTGCAAAAACAAACAATAAAACAAAGGTTTTTATATTATTTTTTATCATAAACATTTTCTCCTTATTCTTTAACTGCAAGTTCACAACACATCTGGCAAGACGTGAAAGCTTTTGAGTATTTTAAATTATTTCTGAAACACTTAAATTTCGGGTCATTAAAGA
>DVJQ01000055.1 GCA_018716625.1 Candidatus Galligastranaerophilus intestinavium
TACCGATTGATAAACCTGTAGAAGAACAATTTGACATGTCAGAAAGAGAACTTGAAGTAATAAAAGCTGCAGCTATTACAAGAACATACAAAGAAGCGGGAGAGCTCCTTTGTATATCTCCAAACACAGTTAAAATGCATTTATCTAAAATCTACAGAAAACTCGGAGTAGACACAAAACTTGAAGCAATACTTAAAATGCAGTCAAAGATTTATGAGTTTAAGTTTTGATATAGTTATTAAGCATAGTTAACAATTCAATATAAGTATTTGCTATTGTATAAAAATCGTTCATAATAAACTTGTGTAGTTGTGAATGAGGTGATAATGAGCAAATACTTTATTTTAGTGAGTTTAATCGGAGTATTTATAATCGGAGGTATTTCTATGGCTTTTGCGAAAGATGTCCTAAAAAGTAATGATTGGGACAAAACATTTAAGAAAGACGAAAACGTGAATATCAAAAAAGTTACCTTTAAAAACAGGTACGGTATAGAGCTTGTCGGCGACTTGTATACACCTAAAGATATAAAAAAAGATAAAAAATATCCTGCAATTGCAATAAGCGGTCCTTTTGGCGCAGTTAAGGAACAAGCGTCGGGCTTATATGCTCAAACTCTTGCAAAGCGCGGTTTTGTAACCCTTGCTTTTGACCCTTCTTATACCGGCGAAAGTTCAGGTGAGCCAAGAAGTGTGGCTTCTGCAGATATTAATACAGAGGATTTCAGCGCTGCTGTTGACTATTTGTCAAACTTAAATTTTGTCGATGCAAATAAAATCGGTATTTTGGGTATATGCGGTTTTGGCGGTTTTGCGCTGAATGCGGCTGCAATGGATACAAGGATTAAGGCTGTAGTTGCTTCCACCATGTATGATATGACAAGAGTCAGTGCAAAAGGCTATTTTGATTCTCTGGATGCAGATGGCCGCTATAAACTTAAAGAGTCTTTGAATGAACAAAGAACTCTTGATTTTAAAAACGGCACTTTTGCCAAAGCTCCGGGGCTTCCCGATAAGTTAAAAGGGGATGAGCCTCAGTTTGTAAAGGATTACTTTGGATATTATAAAACGCCGCGCGGATTTCATAAACGCTCTATTAATTCAAACGGTAATTGGAATTTAACTTCAACTTTGTCCCTGATAAATATGCCCATACTTGCATATAGTGATGAAATTAAGTCAGCAGCACTTTTGGTCCATGGTGAAAAGGCGCACAGCCGCTACTTTAGCGAGGACGCATTTAAAAAACTCAAGGGCGATAACAAGGAACTTTTCATTGTAGAAGGTGCAAATCACGTTGATTTGTACGACAATATGGAAAAAATTCCTTTTGACAAAATTGAAAGTTTCTTTAAAACTTATTTGAAATAATTTATATATTTTTACCGAGATTGTACGCCTGTTTGCAGTAGTCGGTTTTATCGACATCTCCTGTGCGCCATACGCCCTGAGCGAGTAATTTGCCGCAATCAGACCAACCAAGATAATCCAACATTGTTTCAAAGTGTTTAATTATCGGTTCAGCAACACTTTTTGATGTATCAGCATAAGATAAAATCAGTACTGCTTTTTTAGGGGTGCTGATTTTATCGTTAATTGCATAAAACCTGTCAATAACCGTTTTTATTTGTGCTGACATTGAAAAATAATATACAGGTGAAGCAAATACAACCATATCGGCTTCTAAAATATTTTCTTTAACAAAATTAAAATCATCGTCAAATACACAAGTCCCGCTTTGTGCACATTTGTCGCAAGCAATACAAGGATGAACTTTTTTTGCGGCACTGTCAAACCTTTCTACAAGATGGCCTTTTTCTTGCGCACCTTTTATAAAATGTTCAACTAACGTATTTGAGTTACCGTTTTTTCTGGGGCTTCCCGTAATAACAAGAATTTTCATGTGTTATCTCCTTTATTCTTCACCAAGGCTCAATACCGCCATAAACGCTTCTTGCGGTATTTCTACCCTGCCGACTGATTTCATGCGTTTTTTACCGCGCTTTTGTTTTTCCAAAAGTTTTCTCTTGCGCGTAATATCGCCGCCGTAACATTTGTCCAATACGTTCTTGCGCATTGCTTTTATTGTTGTTCTTGCAATAATTCTTCCGCCTATTGCAGCTTGAATTGCGACCTCAAACATTTGCCTTGGGATAATTTCTTTTAATTTTGCCGCCAGTTTTTGCCCGATATTATAAGCACTGTCTTTGTGGCAAATTACGGACAGCGCGTCTACAACCTCTCCTCCAAGCAAAATGTCCATTTTTACAAGGTCAGAGCGTTTGTATGCATAAAAGTCGTAATCAAGGCTGGCATAACCCTTTGAGCGTGACTTTAGTTGGTCGTAAAAATCTGTTATAACTTCACTTAAAGGTATGTGGTATTCAAGATTTACACGTGTTTTGTCAAGATATTGCATATTTACAAAATCTCCGCGCTTACCTTGACACAACTCCATAAGCGAGCCTACAAAATCATTTGGTGTAAATATATTTACTCTTACGTAGGGTTCTTCTATGTACTCGCGATACTGTGGTGACGGCAGATTTGACGGATTGTCAATTTCTACAACCGTACCGTCTGTTTTGTATACTTTGTAAATAACACTTGGAGCTGTAGTTATTAGTGAAAGGTTATATTCCCTCTCAAGACGTTCTTGGGCTATTTCCATATGCAACATGCCCAAAAAACCGCACCTGAAGCCAAAACCCAGAGCAGATGAGGTTTCCGGTTCAAACGTAATTGAACTGTCGTTAAGTTTTAATTTTTCAAGCGCCTCTTTTAAATCGTGGTATTGATCATTATCAACGGGATAAAGGCCGGAAAACACCATAGGTTTTGCTTCTTTGTAGCCTTCAAGAGGCTCTTTTGCGGGGTTGTCAGCATGTGTTATGGTGTCACCCACAAAGCGCGTTATCTCTTTTATTGAGCCTGCTAAATACCCTACTTCTCCTGTTTTTAGTTCATCTACCTGTACGCGGTTAGGGTTTAAAAAGCCCAACTCCACTACTTCAAATTCTCTGCCTGTAGCCATAAACTTGATTTTATCGCCAAGTTTTATAGAGCCGTCAATGACTTTAAAAAAGCAAACCGTACCCAAATATTGGTCGTAGGCACTGTCAAAAACAAGTGCGCGCAAGGGCTTGTCTGACGTGTCATCAGGAGGAGGGATGTGAGCTACAATTGCCTCGAGCACCTCATCAATACCAATTCCTTCCTTTGCACTTACGGGAATTGCCATTGAGCCGTCTATTCCTAAAACTTCCTCAATCTCTTGCCTTACTCGTTCAACATCTGCGGAAGGTAAATCAATTTTATTGATTATCGGTATAATTTCAAGATTTTGCTCCATTGCAAGATAAACATTTGCAAGGGTTTGTGCCTCAACGCCCTGCGTTGCATCCACAATCAGGAGTGCACCCTCGCATGCTGCAAGCGAGCGCGACACCTCATATGAAAAATCAACGTGCCCCGGGGTATCAATTAAATTTAAAATATAGTCTTTGCCGTCTTTTGCATGATAGTTCATCTTCGCGGCGTTAAGTTTTATTGTTATGCCCCGCTCGCGCTCGATATCCATTGTATCAAGCAGTTGATTTTGCATGTCGCGCTTTGCAATAGTTTCGGTGCGCTCAAGCAATCTGTCCGCAAGAGTCGATTTACCATGGTCAATGTGTGCTATTATGCTAAAATTTCTAATATTTTCTATCTTTTTCATAAAGATATTATATTATAAAAATTATCTTTGATACAATGCCGTAATTGTTGAGCTTGCAAGCGAATGACTTTTTACAATTTTTTCAACTTCGTTAGGGTTTGTATCTACAGCAATATCTAAACTCTCTACATCAAGTGCATATATTGTAAAATTGTAATGATGAACACCATGTCCTTTAGGAGGACATGCCCCGCCATAACCTGTATTGTTAAAGTCTGTCACCGTTTCAAGCATAGGGGCGGAAAGTTTTTCACCTTTTTTAAATTCCGTTTTTGTTGCCGGTATATTAATAACTAACCAATGCCACCAACCTGTAGGTCTTGGAGCATCGGGATCATGGACTAAAAGAGCGTAGCTTTTTGTGCCCTCAGGCGCGCCTTGCCATTTTAAGTCGGGAGAAATATTTCCGCCGCTGCAGCCAAAGCCGTTTAAAACTTGTTCACTGGCAAGTGTCTGATTATTTTTTATTGACTCACTTGTAAGTGTAAAAGTTGAATTTGCCATAATAACTCCTGCACCAAAAATTAAAACCGAAAATGAAGCTATAAATATTTTCTTAATCATAGCTAAATTATACAGATTTTTACTTCAAATAGCAAGCAATTCCCGCAATTATGCAAAACAAAAAGCACAGGTTACGGGCAAGGTAAAATCTGTACATAAAAAATTCCATGTGTGTTTTTTTTATATTTTCCCAATCTTCCATAGGACCCATCCAAAAGCGAGGAATAAATTTTACATCTTTTATATAAATGTAGTCTTTTATTGATTTAAAAAGTTCCACCGCAATTGGCAGAGTAATTAATGTGTAAAGCGTATTTGGGTGTAAAAAGCCTGTCATTGTGTAGAATATTACATTTATATATGCAAGCCACACCATTACCTTTAGGGCATAAATTGCATTTTCTTTTGTTTTAAAAAGTCTGCAAAATGTATTTTTTCTGACTCTGCAGTCATATTCCCAATCCATAATCGCATGTGTGTGCAAAAGTGCCGCCGTCAATAGTCCTACCGATATTGACATAATCAATATTCTTGTAGATATAAGTCCACATAGAGCATAATACGTACCACTCATTAAAAGAGGACCAAATATTAAAGCCACAATTAGTTCTCCTGAGTAATACTTTGTAGCATGTGGATAAATTATGCATAAAATGCCGGTTATTCCAATTATAACAGGTATCCAAGCTCCGGCAATTATTGTAAAATATATTCCGATTAACGCTGCAATTGAATATAGTGCGGTTATTATTTTAATTACATTGTTTAGTGTGTATGTTCCGTTAAGAATTAATTTTGCCTTGTTATTTATCGCCCCGAAATCAACTTCGCTAAGAGCTTTTCCGCTTTTAAGCTCTTTTTTTACATCGATATAATCGTCCAGTAGATTTGTTCCCAAGTGCACGCATATTATTCCCAAGAGCGTAAGCAGGGCACTTAAAGGACTTGGGAGATAAATCTGCGCCCATATAAAAGTTAAAAACCAAGGTGCAATTGACATTAAAAGAGAGTATGCACGTGTTAGCTCAAAAAAGTCTGCAATATTTTTTTTGTAATTTTCCATATGCTTATATTATATTCAAAATTTGTATTGGTCAAATTAGTAAAGTG
>DVJQ01000056.1 GCA_018716625.1 Candidatus Galligastranaerophilus intestinavium
TTGCTCTTTTTGTAATAACGGGAGCTAAGAGTGTAAGTATCACAGAGATAATTAAAATTGATACAAGAAGTTCTGCTAATGTAAAAGCGTTTTGTTTTTTCATATTTATTCCTTATTTAGTTATTTTCAGACAGTTAGAAACAATGTGTAAGTTTTTTACTTCTAAAATATTGAAATCAAAAACTAACCATGTGGATTATAGAACATGTTTATTACTTTTGCAAATATTTAGTAATACTTTTATGGTTTAAAAAGCATTGCTTGCACTCTATGCTTTTATTGGGGCAGCAAGGGGTATTTAAAAAATGATAGCCGAGGACAAAAAATTTATAGGTCAAAAGATAAAACAGCAAAGAAAGCGTCTAAAGTTGACGCAGTTTGAACTTGCAGAAAAAGTCGGAATACACGAAAAACAACTCTCCAGAATTGAAGCGGGCTTACACTACCCTTCTTTAGAAAATTTTATAAAAATTCTTCGCATATTAAACATAAGTCTTTCGGAGTTTGAAGAAAAAAAAGAAATAAACCCAATAAAAGACGATATTTGCCAACTTTTGGACGAGTCAGACAATTATGAGTTAAAAATTTATAGAGATGTCATAAAAACCCTTAAAAAGAATTTATAATCAACGAAATTTCCCCGTTGTTTTTGCAAGACTAATAAATTCTTTTGCGTAGTTTACAGGTACGGCAAAACCTATGCCGATGTTTGAACGATTATTATCTGGGTTATAAATTGATTGGTTTATACCAATTACTTCACCGTCAAGGTTTAAAAGCGGTCCGCCCGAGCACCCCGGGTTAATGGCAGCATCTGTCTGCAATTTTTTTCTGTCATAGTCAATACGAGAGATTATACCCGTTGTAAGTGTACCCCTAAAACCAAAGGGGTTGCCTATTGCAAGAACTCTTTGTCCGACCTTGACCGTTTCAGAATCTCCAAGGCGTATTGTAGAGAGTTTTTCTTTTGGGGTAATTTTTATAAGCGCCAAGTCATTTTTGTCCTTGAGTACGGCAAAAACAGTAGCCTTGTAAGTTTTACCGCTTTGGGTGGTGACTTCTATATTTTTTGATTGGTTAATAACATGAGAGCTTGTAAGAATAATACCTGAAGGGTCAATAACACAACCTGTACCTGATGAAATACCTTGATCCAAATCCGCGTCAATTGCAACAATTGAAGGTGTTATTTTTTCATAAACACTAATACTTGCACTCTCATCATCGGAGCGAGCAGAGTTTGAAGCAAAAGAAGGAATGTTAACATTACTTAATAAAACAAAAAAAACAGGCAATAAAATTGCAAAAAAAGTTTTTTTAAACATGTATAGACCACTCCATTATCGTATAGGGGATAATAGAGAATATAAAGCGGGAAGTTCATTTATTCATTGCCCAACATGATATGTTGTGGTACAATTCTTGTAAATTTTAGGAAAGGAAGAAACATGAGAAGTATTGAAGTTTTCAAAAGACATTTGAGAGAGAAAAGGGCAATTAAAATTATTTCCGGAATTGACAACTATGATCTCGAAAATGTAAAAAAAGTTGTAAGTGCTGCACAAATGGGTCTTGCAAGTGCTGTTGACGTAGCTTGCGATAAGGCAGTTTTTGATGTTGCAACAAAAAATACCAATCTGCCGATATTTGTATCATCAATTCAACCATTTAAACTTGCACAGGCAGTAAAATGGGGTGCTAATGCGGTAGAAATCGGCAATTTTGACGCTTTATACGCAAAAGGTGAAAGCTTTAGCACAGATGTTGTTTACGAAATAACACTTGAAACAATGAGCTTGCTTGAAGGCAAAAATACATTTGTTTGCGTTACAATCCCCGGGAATGCGGACATTAAAGACCAAATTGAACTGGCAAAAAAACTTGAATTACTTGGTGTTGACCTAATTCAGACAGAAGGTATGAAGCCTCAAGGAGTAAAAACAGTTGGTGCAAAAGCACTTCTTGAAACCGCTCAGGCTACAATCGGCAACACTCTTGAATTGTCACGTCATGTATCAATTCCGATTATGAGCGCATCAGGAATTAGCGCGCAAACTACACCTCTTGCTTTTGCTGCAGGCGCAAGCGCAGTAGGAGTTGGCTCTGCTGTTAATAAACTTGATACTCAAATTGAAATGGTAGCAACAATTAGAAATATAGTTGCTTCAGTTTCTCAAAGAAACTCTTTAAATCGCGAATATGCGAGAAACACAAAAGAGCTTGGAATGTTGAAATAGTTAAATAAAAATCGCAACCATATAAAAACCCGCTTTTGTTGAATAGCAAAGCGGGTTTTTTAAAAATAATAAAAGCTTATTCGCCTCTGTGAGTCATATTATCAATTATACCTTTAATCTCACAGTTTAAATAATTTGGACAACTATTCCATATCAGTGTTTGCTGTATTGTGTCATCAGGAGACAATGCTCTACATTCCCCCTTTAGTACATCAACCGTACCATCCGGTACAGAGCAAAAATTTCCGCAAGTTTGACACACTTTTAGTGTAAGACCCTTTGCCTTTAGTTTGTTTACCATATCATTCATGGCATCATACATTCTTATAAAAGAATCCGAAGTTATATGTCTTTTATTATGCTCAAATACGACTTTTCGCATTCCATCTTCAGAAACCAACAATAGTCGACACAATTCATCCTTTTTACCGTCAAAAACGACCGAATTTATAGCAGCGGAATTAACGTTTTCATCTTCATGATTTTTATTCTCAATCCAAATCAAAGAAATTTTTTTCATAAATATCTTTGCTCTTTGCCAAAAAATACAGGCGGGGTATAGAGTTATATAAAACAATTCTTTTAAATTAAGTCTTGCAGCAAAAGCACCTATAATAAAATTAAAAACAAGCAAAAGTCCCAAATGAAATGCAAATTTTAATTCAAGAGGGGTAAAATAACGCAGAATACACAAAAGCAAGACTATATAAGAAACCATAACACCGAGTGTGTCAGGCTTTAGCATAAAAAATACAAATTCTTTAAAATTCCAAGGTTTTACAAACATCCTTGGGAAATAATACTTGAACATAGCAAGCTTTTGCATAAAAGAAGCGCAAGAAGCGTTGTAATTATCAACTTCGACCCACGTATTTAAAAACGGAGAAAATGTGGGGCGAATACCGTTTGAAGCAAGAAACAATGAAAATTTCAACTCATTATTTTTTGTTTCAAAACACACCCTACCGGTTTTTTCCAAAACATCAGCACTTATTACGCAATTTTGACCATCAAGGACAATTGGCATTTCAAACATTGTCCTTACGATATTTTGAACTTTGTTTTGATACTTTAAATAAGAGCGAAAAACCTGACATTTAATTTGACTTAAAAACTCATCCTGATGACAATTAACACTTAAAGAGCCACTTAAAACACAGGAGGGATAAATCACTTTATTAATATAAGATAAATAATTTTCATCCACCATTCTGTCAGCACCTAAAAATACAAACGCGCTAAATCTGTTTTCAGCAACCAATTTTTGTACAATCAAAGACAAGGACTTGTCTTTTGAAAAATATTCGGGATTTTCTATAATATGAATCTGTGCGCCATAAGCAAACTCAGGCACCGAAACATTTTCTCTGTCCCTTTTAAAAACAACATGCACTTCATAGTTTTGTCTTGAATATGTCTGATTGTCTAGCACTTTTAGCAAGTCGTAAAGTCTTTTATTGGTTGAATCCGCCCAGATTATAACACAAAGAGTATTTAGTGCACTTGATGATTGCAAAAGCATTTTTGTATCAGATACATACTCTTTTGCACCAAAGGCTTTTATGTTGAGAGTTAGAGTGTAAATCGAATAAATTGATATATATATAAATAATGAAAATAAAACCAAATTTATTAATAGCATTGCTACATTCTATATAAAAATAATATAAAAATCTAGCTTTTTTTACAATATTTTGCGATAATTAACAGGTACATAATTTAATTTTGGAGGAACAAAATGAGCCAAGAGTTTTATTACATGGACGGCAAGTATGTACCATCAGATGAAGCAATGATTCCTGTCAGAACCCACGCTTTTTTATATGGCACATCAGTTTTTGAAGGTATCAGGGGATACTACAACGAGCAAGAAGATCAAATTTATGCTTTCCGTATGAAAGAGCACTTTGAAAGACTTTTAAACAGCTGCAAAATTATGCATATGGATCCAAAACACACTCTTGAGGAATATATGCAAATTACAAAGGATTTATTAAAGAAAAATAACTACCGCCAAGATTGTTACATAAGACCTGAAGTCTATAAAAGCGCACTTAAAATAGGCCCGACACTTATTGATAACACTGACTCTGTTCTAATATTTACAATCAAGTTGGGAAATTATTTTGGCGAAGAAAAAATGCTAAAAGTATGCATTTCAAACTGGAACAGACTTGAAGACAACACTATTCCGCCGCGTGCAAAAGTATCCGGAGCTTATGCAAACACAGCCCTTATGATAACAGATGCCAAACTTGCAGGCTTTGATGAGTGTATCTCGCTTTCTGCCTCAGGCCATGTTGCAGAAGGCTCCGCTATGAATTTCTTTATAGTTGAAGGCGACACGCTTGTTACAACACAAACAACAAGCAATATTTTAGTAGGTGTAACAAGAAACACCATTCTTGAAATTGCAAAAGAAGAATTGGGGCTCAAAGTTTGCGAAAGAGAAATAGACAGAACAGAGCTCTACACTGCAGATGAAGCATTTTTCTGCGGTACGGGCGCACAAATTGCACCGATTGGCTCTATTGACAATCGTACAATAGGCAACGGACAAACAGGAGAAAAAACAGCGGCAATTGCAAAACTATACTATGACATTGTTCGCGGTAAAGTTGAAAAATATAAAAAATGGTGCACACCGATTTATGAATAATCTTGGCATTAGTTTTTTGGGACAATGTGTCCAAAATTTCACAAGAGCTATAAAATACACTTTTGGGGGTAACGTTGCCCTCAGAAGTGTAATTGCGCAAGCTGCGCAAATAGGCTTTGATTCACTTGGAATATCGCTTATGATTGTTTTTATAGCAGCATCCGTCATAGCCCTTCAAGTGTCAAACCAGTTCTTAATGTCAGGTGCAGACAGCTACATAGGCGGTTTTTTAGCAATTGCACTTATAAGAGAAATTGCCCCCGGCTTTGCCGCTCTTGCAATAGGAGCACGTGCAGGGACTGCAATTACGGCTCAAATTGCCAATATGAAAGTAACATCTCAGGTGGATGCCATGAAAGTCTTACATGTTGATCCCGTTGGCTATTATTTTGCACCAAGAATTCTTGCAGGTGCGATGAGCGTAACTTGCGTTGTAGTTTTAGCTGAATTTATCGGGATTTTAGGCGGGATGATTGTTGCATACTTTTCGGTCGGACTACATCCAAACCGCTATTTTAACTCTGTTTGGCTTATGCTAAACACAAAGGATATATATGTAAGTTTACTCAAGGGATTTTTATTTGGCGCAATTATTTCTACCGTTTGCGCAACAGTCGGATATAACACTATAGGCGGTGCAAAAAACGTTGGAGAATCAACCACAAAATCCGCTATTTTGTGCACAATTTACTTACTTTTTGCAGATTTATTGATTGGCTTTCTTTTCTACACAGGTAATCATTAGTTTGGTGTATTTTTTTTAGCTCATACTAAATCTTTTCAACATTTTAGACGATGAAGCACAACCTTCAATGGAGTATCCTTTTATTATCAAACTTGGTGTAGAAGGAAATATGTTTTGAGGAGGTTTACTTTTAGGCTGCAAAGTATCCTGAATATAAGGGAGAAAAAACTTGAGGATGAGAGGCTGAAACTCGCTGAAATTATATCTAAACTGGAAACACAAAAAGATATTTTGCTCGAGATGAATGAAAAAAAAGAAAATCTGGAAAAAGAATTAAGCGATTTACTTAACAATCAGGTTCTTGATATTCAGTTTACCGTGAACTACAAAGGCTACATAAAGCAATTATCGGATGATATTAAAACACAGTTTGAAGTAATAAAAAGAACTCAAAGCGAACTGAGCGAACAACAAAAGAAAGTTTCTGAAGCGTATAGAGAGGTAAAAATACTTGAAAAGCTAAAAGAAAAACAGTACAAAGATTTTCTGTTCGAATACGAACAAAGTCAAATAAAAGAAATCGACGACATAACAAGCTCAAGACAAAAGAAAGTTATATAAATGCAAAACTTAGCTATTTTAACAAATAACTCAAATAATCAACTCGGTGAAGAGATAAATCTGTTAGGCCAAAATTTTAACACTGATGAAATAATAAACAAAGGAAAAGACTTTTTAAAAGTTCTAAATAACGACAACGCTGCATCACAAAAAACACAGCTAAATAATAATTATCAAAACACAAATAAAAAAGATTTTAACAAGAGGGAAAACACATTAAATAAGAATAATGTAGAGAACGACAAAGACTACACTCAAGCAGTAAAAGAAAATATACAAGAAAACAAAACTGACAAAAAAGACAAAACACAAGACACAAAAAATAAAGAACAAAATACTAACGAAATTCAAAAGTACAACACTGAAACAGTTAAACAAGAAGATAAAAAGACACTTGATGAAATAAAAGCGAAAAACGTAAAAGAATTTAGCGAAGAAACAGCACAAGGCACAAATACAAAAGTATTAAGCAGTGATGAAGTAATTCAAGAGGCAGTCAGCAAAATTAACAATCTGATTGAAACCTCATTAGACGGACAGTTAAACCTTGAAGACGTGGAAGCGCTAAAAAATGCACTTGAAGAAATACAAGCACAAATCAATAACAATGAACTCGTTGTAAGTGAAGAAACCAAACAAGTACTAAAAGATGTTCTAAACAGGCTTCTAACTCAAAACCCCGAAGACCTTGCTGTATCAGAACTTCAAAAAGATTTGAAACAGTTATCTCAAGATATAAAAGCAGGTGCTTTCAAACCTGATTCGCAAATCAAACTTGAAGAAGAAAATTCTAATCCGAACAGAGCGCTTGAACTTGATGTTCAAGAAGTACAAACAAATAAAGAAAATAAAACAAAAGAAACGTTGAACGACAAAAACTCAAACACAATAAACACGTCCCAATCCTCTGTAAATGTATCATCACAAGTTAAAGAAGTGCAACCAACACAAGAGGACAAAGTCGACATTGAACAGCAAATGCTTGATGATATGAATGTTCAAATCGATGAAGTTTCAAGTTCGCAAACATCTTCAAATTCAAACAATCAAAACTACACAACGGCACAGGATGAAGTTATTAAACTGCAAATACAAAATGCGGACAACGACTCAAATACACCTGTTACATTCACGTTTGACAAAACAATTAAAAACACAAACCCAAACAGTCAAATTCGTCTTGAAGGAGTTACAAAAGAGCTCAATGCAAATGATATTCTAAACCAAATAGGGTCAAAATTTGAACAACTAAAAGACGGTTCAAGCACAAAAATAACAATGACTCTGCGCCCTAATGACCTTGGAAGAGTTACAATCGAGCTTTTATCAACAGCTAACGGAATTACAACAAATATAATTGCGCAAAACTCACAGGTAAAAGAGCTTTTGGATAAAAATATCGATATATTAAAACAACAACTCGCACAGCAAGGGGTAAATGTACAAAATGTCCAAGTTAAAACCGTAGAGCAAAATTCTCAAGCAAACTTGAATAACAGCTACAATGACAGAAACGGTGAACAAGGTCAAAATCAAAACAATTCAAACAGCAGAAATGACGGTCAAAATAATCAAAACAGACAACACAAAAACGAAAACTTTAAATTTAACCATTCAAACATCATAGAAAATGTTGACTTTGAAAACACTCACAACAATGCAACAACAAGCATAAATACCCTAAGAGGAAAAATCAGTTACAATCTTTAAAACAAACAAGGAGAGATAATGTCATCGAGCATTATAAATGAAATTACAAATATGCAAAACTGGACTTCACAACAAGAAGCCCTGAAAGCTAAAACCGAAGGTACAAGCAACGAGCTTGATCAGGATATGTTTTTAAAACTTATGCTTGAACAACTTAAATATCAGGACCCGCTTAACCCTATGAGCAACCAAGATTTCTTAGCTCAACAAGCACAATTTACACAGCTTGAACAACTTACACAATTAACCGAAACCATTGAAGCAAACAGCGGGCTTACTCAAGGTATGGATCTAATCGGCAAAGAAGTAACCCTTATGGATCCTGACGATCCGACCGCAACAATAAGCGGGGTGGTTGAAGAAGCAGTATTTTATCAAAACGGATGTGCCGTAAAAATTAATGGCAAAGAATACCCCGCAGGACTTATCCTGAGCGCAAAAGAACCATCTGCAAGTACATCAGAACCATCAGGTGAAGAAACAACTGAAGATAGTACAAATAAAGATGACAGCACAAACAGTACAAACACAGCAGTTAACGCACTCACAAACGCAGCAAGCGTATCAAGCATAGCAAGAGCTGCCAAATACGTAACTGAAGAAATTTTAAAATAAAAAATCAAGGGAGGAGAAAAAACTAAATGTCACAAGCGATGTACACAGCAATGTCAGGCATTAACGCAAACCAGCTGCACATAAATGTAGTTGCGGATAACATTGCAAACTTGAATACAACAGCATTTAAAGAGTCACAAATGACTTTTAAAGATGTATGGTATCAAACAAGAACAACAGGAAGCGCACCAACAGGTAATCTTGGCGGTACAAATCCTTTTCAAATAGGTGTAGGTACAACTGTTGCAGGCATTTCTCGCAACTGGGCTGCAAATAATATCAATACAACAGGTAGGGGTACAGACTTGGCATTGCAAGGCAACGGATTTTTTACGGTAATGGATGCGGAAGGAAGTATATTTTTAACTCGTGACGGTAGTTTTGACCTTGATGCAAACGGAAACCTTGTAACATCTATGGGCTACAAAGTACTTGGTACAAACTCTGACTACTCAATGAGTGCAACTGAGGTACCCATATACATCCCTCAGACAATAAGAGCAGGAGCCTATGCTCAACCGCAAGGTATTCTTGCAAACAAAGATGTGACACAACTTAACGGCACAGACGGAGCTATAACAGCCGGAACATTTACAATAACACCTACAGTAGGCGGAGTTGAACAGGCACCTATTGAAGTTTCAATTTCAGGCACAGGCACTGTACAAAATATGATAAATGAGATTAATGCAGATTTAGCTGGTCAAAATATAACTTGTGAACTTGTTGACGGCGCAATAACCTTCAAAACGGCAGGCAATGTAGAAAAAATAAGATTTACCTCGGGTTCATCAAACTTTGTTGATCAAACAGACATAGCACTTCAGGCAGATGGAACAGGTGTGTATACTTCAAAAACAATTGACTACAAAGTAGATATCAACCCCGGTGATGGCAGCAAAGATGCTATGATATTTAAAAGCATGTCTGTCGGAAGCAACGGTATAATAACAGCAACCTACGATAACGGTGATTCCATTACAGTTTGGGAAGACCCCGATGACGGTTCAAGACTTTTTAAATACACAACCGCATCAGGTGTTGAAATACTTGGTCCAAACGATGTTACTGCGCACCCCGCGGTTTTAGTTCCCGAGAACTTGCAAATTCAATGTGCAACCGTTAGAAACTATGAAGGTCTTGTAGGTCAAGGTAATAACCTATATAGCACAGGTCCTGACACAGGTGACGTAATTTTTTCATGCGGTAATGATAATGGTATAGGAGCTGTTGTTTCAGGCGGTCTTGAAGCATCAAATGTTGACTTATCAAGACAATTTTCAAATATGATTATGGCTCAGCGCGGTATTGAGGCAAATTCAAGAGTATTTGACACCGCAAACAGCATTTTACAAACCCTTGTGTATCTTGGAAGAGGCTAGTAAACAGTTTACATTCCAACTTTTTAAATCTGTCCGGATAAATCAGCAATCCGGACATTTTATTTTTTTATTTTACAAGTACATCTAACTCACTAAAATCACTTAAATAAGGCATATGTGACTCGGTAATTAACTCACCTGGCAACAGTACCGAAATCCCCGGAGGACAAAGCGCAATAACCTCGGCACATATTCTGCCTATAGCGTCTTCTTTTTTAATTCGTTCTTTTTTTGAAAAATAAGCCTCTCTTGGTGTCATAACAACACTTGGCGCTGTAAGCGGCATAAACTTAATGCCTTCAAGGTAAGCTAAATCAGGATAATTTGATATTGAAATTTTTCTTAAAGCGTCAAGCAACACATCAAACTCAGCTTTAGTGTTGCCTATATTTGACAGTATCAAAATACCTTCATCAGATGCACTTTCAATTTCAATTTGAAAATCCAATTCCAAAATACTCTCAAGGCGTTTTCCGCTTAATCCGTCTACCTTTAAAAATATTTTTGTAACATCAAATGCTACAGCACTTTGCGAATTCAAAACCCGCACTCCATCTATTTTTGAAGCTTCAGACCTAAAATAAAGAGCATTATCTATAGCATTTTCAATTGCAGTAGAACCTTCTTTTGAAGATAAAAAGGCTCTTGCGGCGTCTAAGCTTGTAAGCAAAAGCAAAGAAGGACTTGTTGTATGCAAAAGTTTCAACGCATGTTCAATTTTATGCACATCAAAACGTGAATTTTTTGAAATGTGCAACATAGAGCTCTGTGTCATTGAACCGCCGGTTTTGTGCAGCGAATGTACAACAGCATCAGCACCGCATCTTAGCGCAGATTTTGGAAGAACATCCGAAAAATTCCATAAACAGCCATGCGCCTCATCCACAATAAGAGCCACATCAAACTCATGGCAAACATGTGAAATTGCTTCAATGTCGGACACAACACCTTCATAAGTAGGATTTGTAACCCAAACCAAAGAAATATCAGGGTCATCTTCAAGACATTTTCTCAGGCTTTTTGCATCAAGCGAACCATAAATTGCCCAATCGTCAAGTTTTTTTGGCATAATCCACTTTGGATTTGCACCTGATATAATCATGCCTGATAAAACAGAGCGATGACAATTTCTGCCGATTGCAATTTTATCATTAGGTTTTGTAAGCGCAAAAGCAAGTGCTAAATTTGCAATAGTTGAACCGCCTGTTAAAAAGAATGTTCTTTTTGAACCGAAAACATCACTTGCAAGCCTTTGAGCTTCGTCGATTGCTCCTGTTGAAGGGAACAGGGTACCCAAATTATCAAATTCATCGGTTGTATCAATATTAAGTGCGTCAATTCCCATTAAAGAGGCAAAATCAGCATACACGCCCTGCCCCCTGTTGTGCCCGGGAATATGGAAACCTGTGCAAGGAGAATCTTTATATCTTCTCATTGCATCAACCAGAGGAGCATATGTACCCTTTTGTGCAATTAACTCATCTTCTTTAAAACTTATTAAATTTTTATCGCCGTAGTTTTTCATTTTCATAAATATTATATACATAAAAACAAAAAAATTTATATTTTTGCGCAAAATTTTTTTTCTACATGTTTTGTATGATAAAGTGTTATTTCGTTGTTTCGTGTTTTGAAAAATGATATAATCGCTTAAAACGAGGTATAAGGAACATAAACTATGGTCGACAATCGTTCGGCAGGCTTCTTTGGAATAGGCGGTAGTTTTAATTTTAAATCCGGCGACATTTCAGGGACTGCAGCAAGAACTTCTGATGAAAAAAACGGGCAAGGCGGTGAATATTTTGCCCAAGGTCAAGAGTTTGAAGAGGACGAAAACTTCAGACAAGAACCTTATGTTGACCGCTCTGCAGTGCTTCGTGCATCATTAGATTCCCTTGCAACACTAAATGCTGCAAATATCAATAAAAGAGAGAAAATAAAACCAAAACAGGAAAAAAAGAAAAACAAAAAAGACTCAACAATATCAAAAGAAGAATTACAAGAAGAATAACCGCCCAAAATAGGGCGGTTTATTTTATTGATTAACTGTCATTCTTTTATAAGCAAGCATCACAACGGATGTTATAAACGGGAATAAAAGCACATAAACAAGGCTTGAAACAAGATTTGCAATTGACTGTATAAAGTTTTCCGAAATAAAAAATGAACATATAAAACTTGCAAGAAAGACAAATATAAGTTCTAAAATAATTGTAATTATATTAACCACTAGACCAAGGGCGAAAATAAACCAAAATTTACTGCCTTTTATCATATTGAATGATTTTAAAAATACGTCATAGGGCTTTAAATCTTTCTCCATTGTGAAAATCGGCACTATAAAAGTAATTTTTACATAATACCAAATTAGTGCCACTGTCATTAAAAGTATTGCCATTGCCAAAATTAACGGAAGTGCTTGTTTTGCAATGTTGTATGATACGGCAAACACTATAAGCATGCCTGCAACAAATATTAATATGCCAAAAAGTGCCGCCCAAAGTAAAACTTTTGCGTAGTTACCTTGTCTTTTTAAAATGTCATTTTTATAAATTTGAAGGTAAAAACCTTTATTTTCATCGTAATCATTAGTACCAAGCGTGAAATAACAGCTTAAGAGCAGATATTTCCAAAAGCCTATGCAGAATAAAATTATTCCGACTATAAGGCATATTAACATTGGAATAATATAAGGTATGAGCGCTTCGCCATCCAGTTTTTGAATTACCGTAAGAAAAATACAGGGAAAAAGCGAAAGTATTATCCCTAAAATTTGCATTACAACAGGAAAAAACGCACATTTGATAAACGTAAATAAATTTTTTGCCAAAAAGTCAAACGATCTTCCTATGATATTATAAAACATATACTTTCTATCCACGGCACGCTCCTTTAAATTTATGTTATTATATACTTTATCAGATTGAAAAGGATAAAAGCAATAATATTAATGAATGTTAAGGATAGAATAAATTCAATCAAGTCAACGGCTTATTACAAGAGTGCAAATCTTCACATTCACTCAACATACTCTGATGGCAAATGCAGTTTTGAAAGCCTTGTTGATCAGGGAAAATTGCTAAAACTTGAACATATGTCAATTGTTGATCACAACAGTGTTGAAGGCTGGAGAAATTTTAATACCAAGGATTACAACTTTTTAATAACGGGCGTAGAATTTGATTGTTTTTACAAAGGAACACTTTTGCATATTTTAGGATACGGAATAGATCCCAATCATCCTGATATTTTAAACATTTGCGCAAAATCAAAAAAAGAAACACAATATGACATAGTAAGACTTTTTAAATCGCGCCACCCAAAAAAAGTAATTAATGCGATTCATAATGCAGGCGGAATTGCAGTAATGGCACACCCATGCTGCTGTTGGGTAATAAATCTTGACAGCTTTACAAAAAGTTTAAAAAATCTTGGACTAGATGGAATTGAAGTATATTACCCGTATAAGCGTCACAGAGGTATTATAAAATTTCATTCAAGAAAGAAAATTAAAGACTTGGCCATTAAACACAACCTTGTAATGACAGGCGGAACAGATGAGCATGGGTCCTTAATTAAACAATATGAGAGTTGATTTCTTTTTGAAGATAGCTGTATTTCTTGTAATATTCTTCAGGATTTTCTTTTGCTGCCCTGATTGTATCACCCAAGCTGATAAAAAGCTCTGCCAGACTCGGATCAAACTGGGTGCCTGAGCATTTTTTTATTTCTTCGATTGCAACCTCATGATCGAGAGCTTTTCTGTATGAACGAGTGGAGGTCATAGCGTCATATGTATCTGCAAGAGCTATAACTCTTGCCGAAAGAGGTATTTCTTCTCCTTTTAAATGCTCCGGATAACCGCTGCCGTCCCACTTTTCATGATGAGCTTTAAGCCAGTTGCTGATACCGTTTAATTTTTTAATGCTTGAAATAAGTTTTTCAGAGTTTTCCGGATGGGATTTCATAATTGCAAATTCTTCATCCGTTAATTTTCCGGGTTTGCACAAAATGCTCTGGGGAATGGCGATTTTGCCTATATCGTGCAAAAGACCCGCCATTTCGATTTCCTCAAGCGTGTTGTCGTCAAGTCCCAGTTCTTTTGCAAGAATTAAAGAATACAAAGTCACGCGAAGCGAATGACCATGGGTATAAGGGTCTTTTGCGTCAAGCGCAGATGATATTGATTTTATTGTTTTATAAAACAGCTCTCTTAAATCCGTTAAAATTGCAGACTTTGAACTTGCAAGGTCAAATTTATCCAGTCCGTTTTCAATAACCTGCTGCAATTCTTGAGGATCAAAAGGTTTTAGCATGTATTGAAAAAGGTTACATTTATTCACCGCGTCCATAAGTATTTCAATGTCACTAAAGCCTGTTAACAGAATTTTTATTACATCAGGCGAAATCTCGTTTGCTTTTTCTAAAAACTCAGTGCCTTCCATAACGGGCATTTTATGGTCGGAAACAATAAGGGATATCCTGTCAACATTATCTCTTAAAACATCCAAACCTTCCTTGCCATTTGTTGCAGTTAGGATATTATACTTACCACGAAGCGTTCTTTTTAAAAGTTGCAAATTATTAACCTCGTCATCCACAAGCAAGACAGTATGTGCAGCTTTAGAATGATTTGTTTGCAAAATATCATCAATGTTATTTAAGAATAATTCATTCTCCGTATTCAGTGACATAACTAACCTCAAGTATACAAGGGTATTATCGACACCGAATAAAAAAACTTTAATTAAATTTAAAAAAATTAATAAATCTAGTCACCTAGCTTTTGTGGCTTAAATTCTTCAATTACCTTTTCATCAAGCCCTTTTGTCAACAAGTTTGTAACAACTCGCACGCCCAATATCATAAAAATGTATGCAACTATATTTTCTTTATTTGTATTTAGAGTTTCAAGCACATCTTTAATTTTTGCTTTTTTAAAAATTACTTCAAGCTCCTTTGGATCCTTGGTTGGAACTTTAAAAAATTTTGTAAACCCTGCAATGGCAAACGCATAAGAAGCAAGCTTACCGCTCATTTTCTCAAGTTTTCCCTGTTTACCGTCACCTTTTCTGTTGGGCAATAATGACATTGCACTAAATGCTCCTGCAGTCAAGATTGCCACAGGGAGAGCATTTTTAGCGTTTGACCTTACTATGGGATTTTTAAAGGATTTTTTTACTTGGTTGCAAGTTCCCTTTGCAACAGTTCTTGCGCTTGAGTATATATTCTTACCCATATCTGCAATTTTGGTGACTTCCATAAAAAACCTCTTGCGTATTATCCACTATAATAAAACGCATAAAAAAGTTTTTATGCCACAGTAGGGTATATTTGGGTATAATTGTTACAATATTTAACATAAAACACCCCAAAAGGGGTGTTTTTAATCTTGCATATAAGTAAATTGTTCTTCTGTTCTTTTGTCGAGTGTTTCCTGCAGACCCTCAATATCTGCGTTTATTGCTTGCAGCTTCGGCTCTCTTGCGGTTATTCTTTGCTGAATTATACTTTCTTTTGCTTCGTTTTCAGCGAGAACTTTTCTCATCATATTATCAAATTTATCTGCAATTTGGCTAAGTTTTTGTAAAGCTTGGGTATATTCTTCCGTTGAAAGATCCTCTGAAGAATCCAGCTCCATTTGCACCATTTGCTCCTCTGCAGCTTGTTGTCGCATAATTTCCGCTTGTTGATTAGAAGACATAGTCTGCTGAGTTTGAAGCATTTGGCTGTCTTCCATCGCTTGAGCCTGCCATGTACTTCTCAGATCAACATAATTCAACATTTGTAACAAAAGGTTTAACATCTTCTAAATCCTCTATCTTGTGTTTGTATATATATAAAAAATACTTTTTATATAAAATTGCCAAAAAATATATACTTTAGTTAACAAAACTTAATATAATGATAGAGCACCGCTTATTTTTTTGTGATAAATTATAAGCATGCTTTTAGTTGTAGATATAGGAAATACAAACACAAATCTCGGCGTATTCTCGGATGATAACAAGCTCAAGAGCAGTTGGAATATATCATCCGACATCAAGCGCTTTGAAGATGAGTATGGGATTTTAATACTGTCGCTTTTGCAAAACTCAAATATCACCCAGCATATAAACGGCGCAATAATTTCAAGCGTTGTGGCGCCCTTAACTCAAACATACAAAAAAGCCCTTAAAAAATATCTGAATATAGACGCTTTCGTACTTTCACACAAGGCAAAACTGCCTGTAAATATTGATTTAGAGCAGCCAAAAGAAGCCGGAGCCGACAGACTTGCAAACGCCTCCGCCGCAGCAGTTTACTACAAATTGCCCGCGATAGTTATTGATCTCGGGACGGCGACAAGTTTTGACATTGTTGATAAAGACAGAAATTTTATCGGCGGCTTAATCGCCCCGGGGCTTAAAATTCAGGCAAAATCACTCAGTCAGTTTACGTCAAAATTACCTAAATTAAAAATTGAAGCTCCCAAAAATGCAATTGGAAAAGACACAATAAGCGCAATGTTATCAGGCATAGTAAGGGGACATGCTGCCATGATTGACGGTATGGTTAAAGCTTGCGAAAAAGAGCTCGGAGAAAGGGCAACAGTCATTGCAACAGGCGGATATTCATCCGTACTTTTTGATAATATGGAGCGCGGTTTTGACTATATCAACCCAAACCTTACCCTTGAGGGATTAAAATATTTATACGGAATTAATTGTGGAGAAGTTGAAAATGACAGACAAAATTACACTGAAGGTACAAAAACTGCCTCACTGCTTTGAACTACCAAAATATCAAACACAAGGTGCCGCAGCTATGGATTTATATGCGGCGAATGAAACGACAATTGTACTAAAACCGCTTGAAAGAGCGCTTGTGCCGACAGGCATTAAAATTGAATTACCGCACAATTACGAAGCGCAAGTCCGTCCAAGAAGCGGACTGGCAATAAAAAGCGGCATAAGCCTGTCTAATTGCGTCGGAACAATTGATGAGGACTACAGGGGAGAAGTTTGCGTAGGTTTAATAAACCTGTCAAATGAAGAATTTAGCATACACAGAGGCGACAGAATTGCGCAAATGCTTGTAGCACCGGTATCAAAGGCTCAAATTGAAGTTGTTGAAGAACTTTCAAAAACCGAGCGCCAAGAGGGCGGGTTTGGTTCAACCGGCATTAAATAGCTTGCCGAGCATATAAAGCGAACCGCAAACAACTTTTAAATTTTGCTTTTCGTCCAATATTTTACGAGGGTCGCAAGTCTTTTGCGACCTTTGTTTAATATTATCGGGAAGCTGTTCATATTTTAGAGCATTTGGATAATCAAATTCGTAAAAATACAGTTCATCACCCTCATTTAATAATATTTCCAACATTTTTTCATAGTCTTTATTATTTAAACAGCCAAAAATAAAAGTTTTTTTCTCGTTTTTAAAATATTTATCCAAAAAATCCCTTAAAGCCCTTATCCCCGAAGGATTATGAGCACCATCAATCAAAAGATTTTTATCCCTGTCATATTCAAGTCGAAACCTCCACTTTACTTTTTTAATTGCATCCGCAACGGTTTGCTCACCTACCTTAAAAGGAAGGGTTTTAACAGCTTCAAGTACAAGTGCCAGATTCTGAGATTGCCAATCTCCCAAAAGAGAAAAGGGGAGTTTTTTGCCGTTAATATATACGTAATTGTTTTTGCCGTCAAACTCAATTTTTAAATTGTTTTCAACGGTGTATAAAGACGAATTTTGCTTATTTGCGCAAGATTTAATAACACCGTAGCCTTTGTTATCGACAGATACAACAGTCGGACAGTTATGTTTTATGATACCTGCTTTTTGATAGGCAATTTCATCTATAGTGCTGCCAAGACGCGCCGTATGATCAAAGTCTATTGTCGTAATAACGCTGCAAATAGGCTTTTTAATCACGTTTGTGGAGTCATATCTGCCGCCCAGACCAACTTCCAATATCACATATTTAACATTTTTATCATAAAAGTACTTCATGGCTGCAACACTTAAAAGTTCAAACTCCGTAAGTTCTTCTCCCGCCTCAAGTGCTATTTTTATATATTTATCCAAATCATCGCAAGTAATAGGGACATTATTTATTTTTATTCGCTCACAATATGAAAACAGGTGCGGACTTGTAAAAAGTCCGACGTTTACCGAACTATTTAAAAAATGTTCGCACAAAATTTCATTCAACATGGCACAGACAGAGCCCTTACCGTTTGTACCCGCAACATGGATAAAATTAATATAATCTTGCGGATTATTTAAACTCTCAAGTGCCAAAAGCGTGCGCTCTAACCCAAGGTCAATGTGGAATTTATCGGTGGATGTTAAAATACTCTGAGCACTTTGCATCTTATTTCCTTGCAGCATTATTAATCAACTCGACAATTTTTTGTGCAGCATCATACTTTGCATTTTCTTTTGCACATTTTGAAGCACTCAAAAGTTTGTCTTTGTCCAAAACATACTCATCAAGCACACTTAACAGGCTCTTTGGTGTACAATCATTATCATCCAAATAAAGCGCCGCACCAAGTTCGCACATTTTTTTGGCATTAATTCTCTGGTGATCTGCCGCAGCATAAGGGTAAGGTACAAGAACACTTGCAAGGCCCGCTGCACACAATTCGCTGAGTGAAAGCGAACCCGCCCTTGATATTGCAACATCGGACGCCATAAGGGCGTATGCCATATTATCAAAGTAAGGGCGCAATAACAAATTTTTAGGCATTTGTGTGAAACGTTTTCTTATATCATCGTAATTTTTCTTGCCCGTTTGCCATATTATTTGAACATCTTCATCTTTTGAATATTTTTCGACAACCAAAAATGCCGACTCGTTAATTTTCTTTGCGCCCAAAGAACCGCCCATAATAAGTATTACAAATTTTGCCTCAATACCGAGAGCTTTTTTTGCTTCATCCTTGCTCAAGGTTTTAAAATCATCCCTTATAGGATTGCCGCAACAAAATACATTTTTACATTTTGTATATTCTTTTGCACTCTCAAACGCCAAAGACAAAGCGCTAGCACCCGAGGAAAAGAGTCTTGAAACAACACCGGGGTGAGCATCACAGTCATGAAGAACATAGGGTATATTAAAAATTTTTGCACAAATTAATATCGGCGCACAAACATAACCGCCTGTTGCAAAGACCACATCGGGCCTGTATTTAAGTGTATAGAATATTGCAGCTAACGTTGCTAAAAACAACTTAATAAAAAACAAAACAAGTTTAAATGAAACTTTTCTTGGCATGCCTGAAACATCGTAGCTTAGAAATTTTAAGCCCTCATTTGTCGCAATTTGATATTCCAGATTTTTTTTATTACCCAAATAGAAAATATTGTCCTTATCCACACCTGTTTTAACAAGCTCACGAATAACGGCAATTGAGGGGTATATATGTCCGCCTGTACCGCCGCCTGTAATAAAATATTTAATATTGCGCATAGGGTTTAATCCTTTGAACTCTTTTTTTAGATATATTTAACAATACACCAAACATGCAAAGAGAAACAAACAAGGATGAGCCGCCGTAACTTATAAACGGCAAAGGTATACCCGTTGCGGGCAAAAACGAGCTTGCAACAGAGATATTCATTAAGGCTTGGAAACATATTGAAAAAGTTATGCCTACCGCAAGCAACTTGCCAAACATATCAGGACAACGCTTTGCAACTATAAAACCGCGATAAGCAAACATAGCAAACAGACAAATTATAAAAAAGCAGCCCAAAAAACCAAATTCTTCCGCAATTACCGCAAAAATAAAATCAGTATGCCCCTCTGGCAGCCAAGACAATTTTTGCTTTGAATTGCCAAATCCGACCCCAAAAAAACCGCCGCCTGCAAATGCAACAAGGGATTGAATAATATTGTACCCTGCGTTATGAGGGTCTTTTTGAGGGTCCAACCAAACAATAATACGCTGTTTTTGATACCCTAATATTGAAAATGCCAAAACAGGTATTGCGCAGGTGAGTGCGGCAATTATTGTTTTTACTCTGCCGCCTGCAACAAAATACAACACAACACTTGTCATAGACAGCAAAATTACCATAGACAAGTTCGGCTGTTTTAAAATCAAAAATAACATAGCGGCAAAAAGTGCGTAAAATGGTATTTTCTTTTCATCCAGTATATTTATGTTGGATGAAAACAAAGAGGCGAAAGCCAAAACAACTGCAGGCTTTGCAAGCTCAGAAGGTTGAAACTGCAAGGGTCCTATAGCAAGCCATCTTTTTGCTTCATTAACCATCAATCCCAATGGCGAAAACTGCACCATCAAAAGCAAAACAAGGACAAAAGCACAAGCAGGCATTGCCCAGCCTTTGAGATTTTTGTAATCATATCTTGACAAAAAAGACGCACACACGACTCCTGCTACAAGCCATGCAAGCTGTTTAATTGTGAAAACCAAAGGGTTGTCACCGTTTGCAATTGCACGAGGGGAACCCGCTGAAAATATCGCCATAATCCCGATTACCACAAGAAAAATAACAACCGTCACAAGAGTATTATCAGGTTGAGAAATTATATAATTATTTCCCGATTCTCTATCGTGATACGAGTTGTTTCTTTGATAGGACATAGCGCCTAAATGCCTCCCCTCTCTCCTCGTAGTTTTTAAACATATCAAAACTTGCACATGCAGGTGAGAGAAGAACAACGTCAGGCTTATCAAGACTTGCCAAATCTATTGCCTCCTCAAGCGACTGGGCATGTACAATATTTGTATAGCCGCTACTGTAAAGTTCATCCGTAAACCTGTCCGTAGCTTCACCGATTAAAACAACTTTTGAAATACGTTGTTTAACAAGTTCTATAAATTCTTTTAAAGATGTATTTTTATCCCTGCCGCCTGCAATTAAAACTGTTTTCTTACCTTTAAAAGAATTAATTGCAACAATTGCAGCCTCAGGGTTTGTTGCTTTTGAGTCATTATAATAAGCTGTTTCATCCAGCATTCTTATAAATTCACATCTGTGCGCAGGGGCTTTAAACGACTCTATTGCACTTACAATTGTTTTGTTGTCAATATTTTCAACTTTTGCCGCAATAATACAGCCCATAACATTTTGCAGATTGTGATTTCCGACAATAGGCACATCTTTTGTATCAATTATTTTTTCAGCGCCGTAATAAATTGCATTATTTTCAATATAACAATTACCCTCAATACAAGGCAGTTCCGACTTTTCAAGAGCAAAAAAGTGAGTGTTGCAGTTTAATTTTTCAGCAAGATTCTTTACTCTTTCATCGTCAAAATTCAAAATAGCATGAGAATTTTTATCCATTCTTTTAAATATAGCCGCTTTTGCCTCAAAATACCCGTCAATTCCACCATGCCAAGCAAGGTGATCGGGAGTTAAATTACAAAATACTGCAATCTTTGGGGCAAGCTCTTTTGAATAATTCAATTGGTAAGAACTTGCTTCAACAATAAGATAATCAGGGTTATTATTTAAACAATCAAAAGGCGATGTGCCGACATTGCCGCAATATGGTGCAATATATTTTTCGGAAAATATGTGCGACATCAAAAGAGTTGTTGTAGTTTTTCCGTTAGTCCCTGTTACAACAACCATTTGCGGCTTTGCTTTGTCCTTAATATATCTAAAAATATATTCAATGTCTGAAAAATACTCTACATTATTTTTTTCAAGCTCTTTTAAAATTTGTGCGTCACGCGGTATTGAAGGGCTTATTATTGCAAACTTTGCACCTTTTATAAATTCATCACTGTGAGCGCCAAATTCAAGCTTTACACCAGATTTTTCAAGCTCAATAATATCTTTTGAGTCCTCGTCTTTTTTTTGAGCAGATTCTGTCAAATAAACATTACAAAAAGAGGATAAATATCTTGCAGCAGCAATGCCCGTAACAGAAAAACCGACAATTAAAACTTTATCTTTCATAAACTTAATTCCCAAACATTTTTTGAATATAAAAACCTGCAATTGCAGCTATGCCGCCCAGAGCAGATACTAAAGAAAATACAAAAACAATCTTTTTCTCTCCCCAGCCGCAAAGTTCAAAATGATGATGAATAGGGCTCATTTTAAACACCCTTTTGCCTGTAAGTCTGAAACTTGCCACCTGTATCATAACAGAGAGAGTCTCGCATATAAAAAGTATACCGATTGGTATAAGCCACAATTCAAATTTGCCCATAATTGCAATTGTCGCAAGTAAACCTCCAAGCGCTAAAGAGCCCGTATCACCCATAAAAATCTTGGCAGGATTTTTATTAAAATACAAAAAACCAAGACAAGCAGCACAAGTTGCCGCAGAGATAATTGCAAGATCGGTATATCCGTTTAACTTGCACAAAATTGCACATGCGCCAAATGCAAAGACGGAACAACCCGCAGCAAGACCGTCCAAACCATCGGTTAAATTAAGTGCATTTGATGAACCGACAATCATAAACACTGCAAACAGTGGATAAAACCAGCCTAAATCAATTGAAAAGTTCATAAAACTTATCTCTGTTCTGCCTGAAAAAATCAGGTAAAAAGCAGGCAACATGGAAACAGCTATCTGCAAAAGCAGTTTACCCCTTGCTGATAAACCCATATTTTGATGAGCCTTGATTTTTTTGATATCATCCTCAAACCCCGTAAATGTATAAAAAATAAGGGTCATAAGGACAATAAGCGCACCCGTTGTAGTTTCTTGTGCCATAAACAAAGCAATCAACGAAGCAACAAGAATTGACGCCACAAGGAAAACGCCGCCCGTTGTGGGTGTTTTATTTTTTTGCGCGTGTAATTTTGCAACTTCTTCTCTTATGTACTGTCCATACATTTTCTTTTTCATAAACGCAAGATATGGCACACCTAATAAAAGTGTAAGTATTAGTGCTATTAATGCTGAAACGCTCATCATTATCATAATCTGCCTACCATTTCGATTATTTCCTCAAATTTCATTGCACGAGAAGCTTTGAGCAAAATTGTAGAACCTTTTTCAATGTTTTCAAGAATATATTTTGCACATTCAAAATTAGTTTCAAACTCAACTCCCTCAAGAGTGGAACTTCTTAATATATATTTTGCCAAATTACCTACTGTTAGAAGTTTTACACCCTTGTAAGAACACAAAAACTCACCTATTTCTTTATGATAAGCAATTTCATCCTTACCAAGTTCGCCCATATTGCCTAATACAAGCACCAAGGGAGTCTTATAAACCGACAGAAAGGTTTTTAAAACAGCTTTCATCGACTCAGGATTGGCATTATAGCTGTCATTTATAAATGTCAAACCTTTTATTTTGCTTATTTCCCAACGTTTTTCGATAGGCTTATAGTTAAGCAAACCTTTTTGTATATTTTGTATCGAAATATTTAATTTTTTTGCAGCTTCAATAACCAAAAGCGCATTTTCAATATTGTAATCACCTTCAACGTTAAGTTCAAAGTCAACATTTTCATACGTAAATTTTGAATGAGAGATACTCATTTTTACATTTGAAACATTTTCATATCTTGTAAAAATCTTTTCACCCTCATAGTTGAGATTGTCTTTAATTCTTGTGGAATCAGGACTTATAAAAACACCGTCTTTTTTGAGTCCTGCCGCTATTTCACACTTTGCAACAGCAATATTTTTCAAATTACCCAAACGCTCAACATGGGCCGAGCCTACATTTGTCACAATGCCTATATCAGGCTCGCAATAAGATGACAGGAGTTCTATTTCACCCAAATTCCTCATGCCCATCTCAACAACGGCAGCTTCACAATCCTGAGGCATTGTAAAAAATGTTTCACACAAACCAATTTCATTGTTGTGATTTAAAAGGGTTTTGTGAGTCTTATATGTAGTACAAAGAACACTATAGAGCATTTCTTTTGTTGTTGTTTTTCCTGAAGACCCCGTTATCGCAACTATTTTCGGGTTAATTTTCTTTCTTATATAATTTGCAAGTTTAAGGTAAGCAACAAGAGAATTATCAACATATAAAACAAAATCCGCACTTTTATTAACTTTGTACTTATCCTGCGTAAAATAACCTCTTGCACCAGCCTCAAGCGCTTTATCTATAAAATTATGCCCGTCATAATTTTCTCCGCGCAAAGGCAGGTAAATATTCCCTTTTTGCAGTTTTCTGGTATCGGTTGAAATCTCAAAACATCCCGAGCTGTCTTTTTCAAAGAGAACTTGAGCGCCTGTACATGTAATAATTTCACTTAATGTAAACTTCAAAACAAATCTCCAAACAACAGATTTTTGAAATAATTGTAAATCAAACAGAATATGATGTAAAATAATTTTATGAAAAAAATTGCACTTATACCTATTGATAATCGCCCTATATGCTATACGCTCGTAAGAGATATTCTTAAACAGGATAATAGCATAGAGCTTTTTATGCCTGAAAGAAATTTTCTTGGCACTCTCAAAAAAAATGCCGACATCGAAAAAATTTATAACTTTATTGAAAATATGCCAAAAGCAGACATTTTTGTAATTTCCCTTGATACTATAGCTTACGGCGGTCTTATCAGCTCAAGAAGGTGTCCTGAGAATTTCGAACAAATAAAAGAAAGACTTTTAAGTTTTAGAAAGTTACTCAAACAAAAAGCGGAAAAAATATATGCTTTCTCAAGCATAATGCGCATTTCAAACAACAACATAAACGAAGAAGAAAAAGATTACTGGGCACAATGGGGCAAAAGAATTTTTGAATTTTCATATTATCAGCACAAATCGAGAAAAGAAAAAACATATAATTGTGTCTACAATCAAGTTCCAAGGGATATTTTGGAAGACTATTTAGACACCAGAAAGAGAAATTTTGATATAAACAAACTCTACCTTGACTGGGTTGAGGATAAAACCATTGATATGCTTGTTTTTTCAAAAGACGATACGGGTGAATACGGTCTAAATGTTGAAGAAGCAGAACTTTTGGAATACGAAATAAAGAACCGAAAATTAAATGCACAAGTTAAAACAGGAGCGGATGAAATCCCGCTGACTCTGCTTGCAAGAGCACTTGCAGAAAACAACTCTATAAGCATGGATGTAGAATATACAAATCCTGACAGCATAGGTAAAATCTCAAGATACGAGGATATTAGCGTAAAAAATTGCGTAGAGGGTCAAATAAAACTTGCAAACTGTGCAATTTCGCAAAACACAGATTTAAAGTTCATTATAAATAACTTTAAAAACACACAGGGAGATTATGTCTTAGGGGATGTAATAAACACATTTAACAAAAGTTTTAAAGTGCCTGAAGAAAACTTTTTTGTTGCAGATATTTCAAATGCCAACGGGGCAGATAAAGGCTTCATAAAAGAGTTAATTAAAAACAAATGCCCAAAAAATATGTATGGATTTTGCGCTTACAACACAAGTGCAAACTCTGTAGGGTGTGCTATTTTAAGTGCTGTTACGAAACTTTTGGCACAAAAAAACGGCTCATATAATGACAATGCATTTAAAAAACTAATGTTTATAAGACTGCTTGATGACTGGGCTTATCAAGCAGATATAAGAAAATTTGTAAGAGAGTCAGGGCTTGATTTTACACAAGCTCTAAAAACAAAAGTACAAGAGTTTAAAAATTATGAAAAAATAATCGCAAATTATCTTGATTTTGATTATAATAATGTAAACTATACACTCCCTTGGGATAGAAGCTTTGAGGCAGAGATTGATGTTAAAATTATATAATTTTTTATACAACTTGCTGGCTGTGCCCTTAATTAATATACTTGGACTTTTTTCACAAAAAATTGAAGCAGGCAAAAAGGAAAAATTCGGCAACTACGGCTTTAAGTTTTTAAATCGCACAATATGGATTCATGCAGTTTCAGTCGGCGAGGTTATGCTGGCTCAAACCCTCATAAACAATATGCACTTTAAAAACGATATTGTCCTTACAACATCAACACCACAAGGGCAAGAGCTTGCAAAAAATAAATTATCTGACAAATGCAAAGTTATAACTTATTTTCCCTACGACACAACAAAAGCGATTAAAAATGCAGTAAAAGCCATTAACCCCGAAATGGTTATAATAGTTGAAACGGAAATATGGCCAAATTTCGCCCATATAATGAAAGAGCTTGCAATACCCTTATTTATTATAAACGGAAGGATATCGGAGAGGACTTTTAAAAGCTACAAAAGACTGTCTTTTTTCTTTAAAAATGTTCTTAAAAATTACAGTGCGATTTTAGCCCAAACAAACGAGGACGCGAAAAGATTTGTTGAAATAGGCGCAGCTGAAAACAAAGTTGTTGTATCAGGGAATATAAAATTTGACATAGAAAAACCTGATAATTATATTAAACACAAATACAGGCTGCTTTTTAAAGCACTTAATGAAAAAGTGATGATATTTGCTTCAACTCACCCTGATGAAAATAAACTATTGATAGAAACTTATGTCAAGCTAAAAGACGATTTTGAGGACTTAAAACTAATTATAGCCCCAAGACATCTTGAAAATGTTGAAAGCGTAGAAAACATACTAAACTCAAAAAGCATACTTTCAGGCAAAAAAAGTGCTGATGCCTCTTTTGATAAATGCGACGCAATAATACTTGATACAACAGGCGAGCTTTCTAATATATACAGCATATGTGACGTTTGCGTAATTTGCGGCAGTTTTGACAAAACAGGCGGACACAACCCTCTTGAGGCAACAATTTGGGGCAAACCCGTAATTAGCGGTCCAAACATAAAAAACTTTCGCTATATATACAAAAATCTTACAGAGCAAGGCTGTGCAATAATTGTAAAAAGTACCGAGGAACTAAAAGACAAAGTAGCGGAATTTTTATCTGATGAAAAATATATTGAAAGAATAAGCACCAATTGTACAAATGCAATTGAAAAAAATAGTGGCGCGACTGATTTTACTATAAACTACATTGAAAAATTCAACAGGGAGCAATATGAAAACAATTAAATTTGAAAAATGGCAAGGTCTTGGCAATGATTTCATAATTTTAACAGAGGAAAAAGCAACCCCTGAGCTTGCAAAAATAATGTGCGACAGAAATTTTGGAATAGGCGCTGATGGTCTTTTTTCACCCAAAAAAACTTTAAATACGGACATTGGTTGGGATTTTTACAACTCTGACGGCTCAGTTGCACAAATGTGCGGTAATGGGATACGTTGTTTTGCAAAATTTGTACGTGAGCACAATTTGGTAAACAAAGATGAATTTAGTGTAGAAACTCTTGCAGGGACAATAATACCGAGCATTTTAGAGGACGGCAGAGTACGGGTTGATATGGGCATGCCCATTTTAGATGCAAAAAAAATACCTGTTGATGTTTCAACACCGCAAGACTTTGAAATCGAAGGTTTTAGAGCAAGCGCGGTTAGCATGGGCAATCCGCACTGTGTTATTTTTACCGATGGCGACAGTAAAAAACTTGCGCGCGAATTTGGACCAAAAATTGAGCCCCATAAACTTTTCCCGCAAAAAACAAATGTAGAATTTGTTAAAATAGAAAATCGCTCAAAAATGCGCCTTGACGTATACGAGAGAGGCTGCGGAATTACTCTTGCATGCGGAACAGGGGCATGTGCCGCAACAGTTGCAGGCATTTTAAAAGGCTTGCTTGATAACACAGTAACCGTAGAGCTTCCGGGAGGAGAGCTTACAATAGAATACAACGGCAAAAACGTCTATATGACAGGATGTGCAACAAAAGTTTTTGAAGGCGAATTTTTCTGTAAAAAATAAATATTTAGATATGTTAAGTTTTTTGTTGTTTCAAAAATATATTTGTGCTAGCATTTTGTAACAAAGTAAGTACAATAAGGAGAAATCATGAAAAAATACGAACTGCTTGCAACAATAAAACCAAATTTAGATAATGATGAAGCAGATAAAGTTATTGCAAAAATCGAAGAATCGGTTAGTTCGCTGGGCGGCAGCGTTATTAATACCGATAAAATGGGCAGAAAAAAACTTGCTTATGACGTAAAAGGTTTCAGGGACGGATTTATGGCTGTTTTAAAAATAAATCTTGATGCTGATAAAGTTGTTGAATTTAAAAGACAGCTTAAACTTAACGAAAACGTAATAAGAACAATGTTTATAGAACAACAAGCAGTGAAAGCGTAGAAAATGACTTTAGCAAAAATCTTTATAACGGGAAAAGTTGTAAAAAACCCTGAGAAAAGGTTTACACAAAACGATTTGCCTATTACAAGTTTTACAATAGATGTCAATCCTCAGGAAGAAAGTCTGGTAAGGGTTTTTGCGATGGGCAATTTAGCCGAAACTGTTGAGCAAACAGTAAAAGAAGGCGACAGCGTAATTGTTGAAGGCAGACTGCAAACAAATACGTTTAAAACCTCAAACGGCAGAGATAAAAAGATTTTTGAAATAAATGCTTCAACAGTTGAAAAGATATCGGGAGGCGCAACAACACAGGCAAATGCACCTAAAAAGGAAAACCTCGTGCAGTTCGCGACAGAAGAAATATCTCAAGATTTAATTGATGAAGACGAAATACCGTTTTAGAAAACAACAGAAAAGGAAATAAAAATGGCAAAAGAAACACTTAAAGACAGCAAAAAAAGAAAAAATTGCAGCTTCTGCGCCGATAAAGTAGAAGCACTTGACTACAAAGACACTTCAAAATTAAAAAGATTTTTATCCGAAGCAGGTAAAATTCTTCCAAGAAGAATAACAGGAAACTGCGCTTACCACCAAAGAATGCTTGCTAAAGCAGTTAAACGCTCAAGAGAAGCAGCTCTTATCGGATACGTATTTGAAAACTAAGTTTTAAAAACCGCCTTTTAAAGGCGGTTTTTTATCTTAATCTAATATCTTTTCTGTAAATTTTTCCATCAAATTTTATCTCTTGTGCTGCCTTGTAAATATCTAAAAGCGCATTTTTACCGCTTTTAACAAGGCTCAAAACTCGCCCGCCGTTTGTGTAATATTTACCCTCAAGCTTTTTTACACCTGCAAGCAAAACTTTTACTCCGTATTTTTTTGCAGCCTCAAGGTTAAAAATCTCGCAGCCTGTTTGAGGCGAAAAAGGATAACCGCATGAGGCTAAAACCACACAGTAAGAAGGCTCTTCTTTAAATTTAAAATCAATCTCATCCAACTTCCCATCAACCATTTTTAAAAAAACATCCAAAATATCGCCGCAAAAATTATCAAGCACTGACTGTATTTCAGGATCACCAAAACGCATATTATACTCAAGAACATAAAGTCCCTCATTGCACATCATAAGCCCCGAGTAAACAACCCCGCAAAAATCCGCCTTGCTCAAGCTTAATGCGTCATTTAGTTTCTTTAGATAATTGTTAACTTCATTCAGTTCAAAATCGGACAACTTGCAAGGATAAGCAGAACCCATGCCTCCTGTATTTTCACCCTTATCATCGTCTAAAAGCTTTTTAAAATCACATGCCGGACTAAAACTCTTTAACGTCTTGCCGTCCCAAAGTGAAAATACGGACAACTCGCGCCCAAAGAGTCTTTGTTCCAAAATTATTTTTTTTGAAGAATTACCAAATTTGCCCCCCAAAAAGTCTTTTGCAACATTTTTTGCCTCCTCAAACGTTTTTGGCAAATATACACCCTTGCCCTGCGCCAGCCCATCTGCCTTTATAACCGGAGGATTGGTAAATTTTAAAAGCGCACCATCTATTTGAGAAATATCCTCAATTAAAAAATAATTTGCAGTTTTTATATTAAACTTTTTCATAAAGCTTTTTGCAAAACTCTTTGAACTCTCAAGCTGTGCCCAGTAGCTATTTGCGCCAATTACATTAATTTTAAATTTTAAAAATACATCGCAAATTCCATCAGCCAAAGGCGCCTCAGGTCCTACTATTAAAAGATTAATACCAATGTCGCGTGCTTTTTTGGCAAGTTCGTAATAATCACAAAATTCAATCACATTAAATGGCGCAAAAGCGCCGGTTTTGGCAAAATAAATATCATTTTCCCCTAAAAGCTTTGAATTTTTTAGTGTTTCATACAGCGCATGTTCTCTTGCGCCTGAACCGAACAACAATATTTTCATAAAAGCTCCTCAATAACTTTAGGGTACAATTTATGCTCCATTTTATGAATTTTTTCCTCCAATTCAAAAAGTGTCATAAAAGTCTCAATTTTACACTTTTGCTGCGCAATTATCTCTCCCGAGTCAACCTCTTTTATAACATAGTGAATGCTCACGCCGGTTTCTTTTTCGCCTGATAAAAAAGCTCTTTTTATAGCATTTTTTCCTTTGAATTTTGGCAAAAGGGAAGGATGAATATTTACAAAAGTACCCAAATTAAGTACTTCTTGGGGTAATATTCGCATATAGCCCGCTAAAACATACAAGTCAAATTTATTATTTTTTAAAAATTCATAAGTATTTTCAAATTCAACAAAATGCGAGCTTATACCCAAATTTTTCGCCCTTTTTAGGACTTTTGCATACTTTTTGTCACACAAAAGCTCGACTTGAACATTTTTGTCTTTAAAATAGTGAACAATAGCCTCAAAATTTGAACCTTCACCTGAAGCAAACACAAGGATTTTTTTCATTCAACCTCGCCAAAAACAAAAGAGTCATAGTCTTTTGTCAACTCAAGAACTTTTTTTACATATTTGTGATTTATTACAAGACAAAAACCCACACCCATATTAAAGGTCTTAAATGCTTCATCGTTGCCTGTTAAATCTTTTAGTTTTTCAAAAAGATAAGTTTGCGGAATTTTACTCCAATCAAGCCCAAGGGTTAAATCATCTCTCACAGCCCTGCTTAAATTAGCCGATATGCCGCCGCCTGTTATATTTGCGCAAGAATTTAAAAGCTTTTTATTGTGCAATTGCATAACCGTATCATAATATATTCTAACAGGCTTTAAACACTGAATAAAATCCTCGCAATTGAGCTTTTTATCATTATACAAGCGCCTGATAAGCGAAAAACCGTTAGCATGGACACCGTTTGATTTAAGAGCAATAACAACATCTCCTCTTGAGGTGTTATTTTTAGACAAAATATCCTCTTTTTTTACAATGCCCAAAAGAAAACCTGCCACGTCAAAATATTTTTTTAAAATTAAATCTCCAAGCTCTGAGGTTTCCCCGCCCAAAAGGCTGCAATTGTATTTTTTTAATATTTTATTTAATTCTAAAATAAAATTGCTTAACAGAGTTTTATCAAGAGTGTTTGTTGCAATGTAGTCAAGAAAAAACAAGGGCTTTGCACCGCAGCAAATTAAATCATTTATATTCATTGCAAAAAGGTCGTTTGCAATTGTTTTTACATCACTGTTTTCAACAAGCGGAATAATTTTTGTCCCTATGCCGTCGCAACAAGCCGCAAAACAGTAATCCTCAAGCACACTATGCTCGTATAAACCCGCAAAAGAACCTATATTATTTTTTCCTGCCACATCGGCAATAATATTTGTAAATTCATCAGCCTTTTTAATATCTACACCCGCCTCAAGGTAAGTATATTTCATTTTTCATCCCCCTTAAAGCACTTTTTGCACCATATATTACCGCAAAAAACATCGCTTAAACGCTCAAGCGGCAAAAACCCTACACTATCCGCACCGATTTGCCTTGCAATTTCTACATCGGTTTTATTATAAGAAATAAGTTCCTCTTTTGTCGGTATATCCACCCCCCAAAGACAAGTATTGACAATCTTTGGAGAAACAGAGCGCATATGAACCTCTTTTGCACCGCAACTTTTTAAAATTTTTATAATCTCCTTGGATGTAGTACCTCTTACAAGAGAATCATCAATCAATACAACTTTTTTACCCTCAACAACAGACTTTACGGGGATAAACTTTTCAAGAACATTTTTTGTTCTTTTGTTTTGTTCGGGCTGAATAAAAGAGCGCTCCATCCAGCTATTTCTAATCAACCCCAGATGAAAAGGGATTTTAAGCGCCCAAGAATACCCTATTGCACAGGCAAGACCACTATCCATAACAGGTATTGCAACATCAGCTACAAATTTTTTACTTTCGCACCCCGCAAGAATTTCACCGAGCTTATAGCGAGTATTATATACGCTTTTTGAAAAAATATTTGAAGCCGCGCAAGCAAAATAAATTTGCTCAAATACACATTGACAAACATTTTTACTTTCTTGTGCTTTTTTTATCTCATAGCCGGATTCGTTTATCTCAACACCGTATGAGGGCAAAATTTCAACGGTTCTTTTTACGTTTAAACCATAAAAAGCAACGTCCTCGGAAGCCACAAAATCACCCTCCTCGCAGCTTGCAAAAACTAAAGGTCGATAACCGAAGGGGTCGCGAAACGCCATAATGCGATTTGGCAAATAGAGTAAAATGCAGTATGAACCAAGCGAAAAATTCTCCTCAAGGCATTTTGCAACTTCTTCATAAGTCCAAAGAGAGGGCTTTTTTTTAAGCGAGAATATAATTCTTTTTAAAATAACCTCAGAATCAGAGGAACTTAAAAAAACCTCGCCTATTCTTTCGAACTTTTCTCTAATCGCCCTTGCCTCAGACACATTGCCGTTATGTGCAAGCGAAACGTCCTCGCCCATATAGCTGACTTTTAGCGGCTGTATATTTTCTTTTCGAGAATCTCCAAATGTTGAGTACCTCAGATGTCCTATTCCGAAATTCCCTTTTATTTTTACATTTCTAAGTGCTACGTTTACAAGCCCAAAATCCTTGTGCAGAGTTTGCTTTTCTCCTCCGCAACAAATTCCTGCCGCCTCTTGCCCTCTGTGCTGCAACTTTAAAAGTGCGCATTTTAAATATGGTGCAATGTCGCCGCATTTACAGTACCCGCCAAAAATACCGCATTCTTCATTTATTTTGTCGTTTTTAAAATTGTTCAAGAGCATTTTTTATTGAATTATTGTAATCTTTTCTCAGTTCATCCAAGTTAAAACTGTAACCGTCAAACTCTATTTTATCACCAACACACTTTCCCAGATGACAATGAGGAATATTATTTTTAACAAGATAATTTTTCATTTTTTCAAAATCAACACAAGACACAATATAGCGACCTTCAATCTCGCCAAAAAGGAGTTTTAGCTTTTGCCAATCTTCAAGGATATTTTTAGGCAAAAGACTTCCGCAAAAACCAATATCTGACCTAAACAATACCTCAAGCAGCGCCCCTAAAATCCCGCCTTTTGAAACATCGCTTGCACCTGAGATGATTTTTTTGTTTATCATATCCAAAATCGCGTTTTTAAGCTTTAACTCTAAGTCAACATCAATTTGATCAAGCTTCCCGCAAAGACAATTAAAAAGCACACTTTGATATAAAGAGGCGCCAACGTTTGACTCAAGAGTTATTTTTTTACCCAAAAGAAAAACTTCTTCATCTTTTTGAAAAATTGCGGAGGTTAAATTTTGCTCGTTCTCACAATAACCTAACATACCTATAGTTACAGTGGGGTAAATGCGCCTGTTGTCCTTTTCGTTATAAAATGAAACGTTTCCCGAAACAACAGGAACGCTAAAGTCTTTTGAAATATCGCAAAGCCCCTCAATTGAGCGAACAAAAGAATATTTTGTATAGTCATTTTTTGGACTTGCAAAGTTTAGACAATTTGTAAAACCCATAGGCTCAAAGCCTGATGAAATAAGGTTCCTGCAGCTTTCAAGAAAAGTGCTTTTTGCGCCCAAATAAGGGTTTAGCTCGACAAATCTCGGTTTTGAATCCATACAAAGACCTATAAAACCATTTTCGATTTTAACAGCTGCAGCACCTGAAATATCAGGCTGCATGTAGGTTCTGCCCCCGACGGCATAATCCCACTGTTCAAAAAACCATTTTTTAGAGGCAAATTCTTTGCAACTTACAAGTTTTTTTAGCGCGCACTCTAATTTCATATTCTCCCTGCACTCGCACGCATTGATTTTTGGCTCAACAACCGGTTCAAGGTTATAAAAATACGGTTCGCAAATTACATCCAAAGGAGTGCTGGAGAGTATTTCGCCTCTTTTTTTTATTATGTAATTATTGCCTAAAAAAGTTTTGCCGATACAGGAAATATCAAGCTCGAACTTTTGTGCAATTTCAAAAATCTTATCCAGCGCATTTTTTTCTACAGCAAAAACCATTCTCTCTTGAGTTTCACTCAGCAAAATTTGAGCTGCGCTCATATTTTCCGTTGCAAGATGTATTTTATCCAAATCAAGTTCTATAGAGCAGCCACCCTTATAAGCCATCTCCGAAGTTGAACTCAAAAGCCCTGCCGCACCACAGTCTTGACAAGCAATAACACCGTCAACATTTAAAATTTCAATACACGCCTCAATCAGCTTTTTTTTAGCAAAAGGATCACCTATTTGCACATGGATTTTTTCTTCTTTGGTGTCTTTTTTTAATTTTTTAGATGCAAAAGCAGCACCACCTACTCCATCCAAGCCTGTAGCAGAGCCCAAAATAACTATTTCAAGGTTTTCTTTTGCACTTGATAATTTAACCTTATCAACAGGTACAACACCCACAGCCATGACATTTACAAGCGGTAAATCTCTGTAACACTCATCAAATATTACCTCTCCGCCTACATTTGCAATACCGCAAGAGTTGCCGTAATCACTTATTCCCCTTGTAACTCCGTCGATTAAATGTTTTTGTTCCGCACAAAATTTTAAAGAATTTAAAAGTGCAATGGGACGGGCATTTAGCGCAAGTATATCGCGAATTATTCCGCCAATACCCGTTGCTGCACCCTGATAGGGTTCAACCGCACAGGGGTGATTGTGTGATTCGGTTTTGAAAAACACACCTAAATTGCCTATTTTCACCCCGCCTGCATTTTCCTGATGAAAAAGCGCACCTTTAAAGTTTAATTTATTAAGCTGCAATTTTGAGTGCAAATATCCGCAATGCTCGCTCCACATTGCGCTAAAAATGTGCCTTTCAAGCTCATTCATTTTTCTTTTTAAACGTTTTTCA